>JAJRTE010000007.1 GCA_024278455.1 Myxococcota bacterium | reverse complement strand
CAATCCCACTTGGACTTGTCAGACATGCGGAAGCTCCCTTGCACTCCGTGGCCCATGGTAGCCGAATGCGCGGCAGGGCCATGCCGTGACATCAATACCAACCAGTTCTATAGACAATAGAGTCGATTGCAGACATCGATTACTTTCCCGTCTCACCCACGCCATTCTTTCCAACCCGATTCGACATACAGGCCAAAGTAATGGTTTCGTTTTTCGACCATGCAGGCTATCATCAGAATGCACGTACCACAAGAGAAAACTGCATAGAAGTCAGGGAGTTGCGGGTCAGCCAAGGTAGGATTCGTTGCAGTTTCCGGGTTGCACAGTGCCCGGAAGCATGGAACAATGTTGCAACACAGAAACATCAGAAAGAATACGCAAAGCATACCAATGGGGTTCGACAGAATGCGCTCGGAGACGCCTTTCGATCTGCTACAATCGAATCATAGATGTTTCGCCAGGTTGAGAGGCGCCGGCCGGTCAAGAGACGCTGCGTACAGGCTCAGACGAGCCTTCGTTCCAGCGTGTCACGAATCTGAAACATGCCCCGGCCGGGCTGAAACAAAAAAAATGCATGCCGCTGGTCTTCACGAGCCGAGTTGGGCTGGGGAGGAGAGGTGACAAGCCGACTCGAGGGAAAAACCCCGCGCAAGGCCTTCCCCGGGCAGCGGCTGGCTCGAGGAGGCCTTCCGGACGTTCCCGGTCGAACCTTCGTGGCATTGACCATCCTTGCGGTGGTGACGGGCGTCTTGTGCGTCGCGTCTCCCCGGCCCATCGGCGTGGCCGTGCTCGCCCTGTATCTGGTGGCAACCGGTATCGTACTGCGCCGGATGGTCAGGGGGTCCCCGGTCCGCCTTTCCGGGTGGCATGACGCGCTACCGTGCTACCTGGTGATGTTGGACGAAGAGTTGCGTATCGTCGACAGCAACCGCATGTTCCACGCGCACTTCGGAGAAGCGGCCGGACGGCGCTGCTACGAAGTCCTCAAGAGACGTACCGGTCCATGCCCGGACTGCCCCACGCGCAAGGCCCTCGACAGCGGCGAAACCTGCTCGAGGGAGGACTCGGTGGTCACGTTGCAAGGAGAGACCGTCGAGGTGGTCATGACCGCGACACCGCTGCACGATCGTCGCGGACGGGTAATCGGCGCCATCGAGATGGCGGTCGATGTTACCGAGGCGGTCAGCCTCCGGCAGGAGTTGGAGCGCAGCAGGAGCCATTTCCAGCAACTGTTCAACAGTGTGCCTTGCTACATCACCGTCCAGGATCGGTCATTGCGGATTCTGGAGAGCAACGACTGGTTCCGGAAGGACTTCGGCGATGCCATTGGGCGCTACTGTCATGACGTGTACAAGCGCCGTGACAGGATTTGCGACCAGTGCCCGGTGATGGCGACGTTTGAGGACGGCGAAGTCCATTGCAGCGAGGAGACCGTATCCACCGATGGAGGAACCCTTGTCTCCCTGATTGTGTACTCGATGCCGATTCGTGATGAACGCGGTGAGATTTCTGCGGTCATGGAGGTCTCGACCAATATCACGGAGGTGAAGCAGCTTCAGCGGCGCCTGGCCATGGTGGGACTGGCGGTGGCGGAGATGGCCCACCGGATCAAGAACATCCTGATGGGACTGGAAGGGGGCATCTACGTCGTGAACGCTGGATTCGAGGCTGGCGACCAGGCATTGGTGGCCGAAGGATGGCAGATGGTCGAGAGGAACGTCAAGCGGGTATCGCGGATTGCCAAGGATCTGCTGCGTGCGTCCAAGGAGCGGGCGCCGAACCCGCAGCCGGATATCTGTCCGGCCGAGATCGCGCGGGACGTGTATGGACTTTTCCTGGATCGCGCGGAAGCAGAAGGTATCACCCTGGAACTCGAGGTGGACGACGAGCCGTATCATGGCAATTTCGACGAAAGCGGCCTTCACAACATGCTGTCGAACCTCGTATCCAATGCTATCGATGCCTGCCGGTTCGATCCCGAAGGCGAGCACAAGCGGCACCGCGTGCGACTGTCCTGCCATCGCCAGGGTGCCGACGCGATCTGCGTCGAGGTGGCGGACAACGGGGCCGGGATCCCGGAGGAGACCAGTGAACGGATCTACGAGCGTTTCTTCTCCACGAAAGGGTTGCACGGGACCGGGTTGGGCCTGCTGGTGGTCCAACAGATCGTCGAGGAGCACCGTGGAACCATCCAGATATCAACCGCGGAAGGCAAGGGCACGACATTCCGGATCGTGCTGCCCTCCCAGTCGCTGCCGCCCGCGCGGCAGGACGACCCAACCTGACAAGGCTGAAAGGAGAATGGTCATGCCGAAAAAAGTACTCGTGGTCGACGATGAACAGGATGTCGCCGTCTTTCTGAGGACAGCGTTGCAAAAGAACGGCTACGAGGTCGTCATTGCCAACGACGGTGTCGAGGGGTTGGCGCTTGCCCGCCGGGAGAAGCCGGACCTGATCACGCTCGACCTGATGATGCCCAGGCAGACGGGCACGGACATGTACCGCCAGTTGACAAAGAACAAGGAACTCGGCGACATCCCGATCATCGTCATCAGCGGCCTGTCCGGGAGGCACCTCGCCGTGTCCAGGCCGTTCGCCGTGTTCGACAAGCCGATCGACCCGGACCGGTTCATCCAGACGGTAAGAAAGGCCATCGGAGAGGCCGGGACCGATTGATCCCCGGTCCATCCATTCCCGTACTCCGTGATCGAGGCCGAAGCCGATCCTCCGCCGGTTCCTGGCGGACGCCAACCGCCCCCCCGGTGCACCCGGCATGCACGGCCCGGGCCATCCCGCCGTACAAACCCGTTGCGATCTCTCCGGCTCACCGCTAGGCTTGTCCAACGCATGGACCTGCACGTGGTCAGGCTGCTGGCTATCTGGAAGCGAACGGAGGATGTGGATCGATGGACAGGGAAACCAGGGAGGAGTTGCGCGCGCTTCGCATGTTGGGAAGCAAGGCTGCCCGGGAAGGAAGATACGGCCCGGCCATCAACTACTACAAGGACGTCCTGCGTCTCCTGCCCGAGGACTTCGACACCCTGGTGACGCTCGGCGACCTCTGCGCCCGGGCGGGTGACCGCAAGGACCAGGGTATCGCCTTCTATGACCGCGCGTTGAAGATTCGGCCCGGCAACACGTCGCTACTCAAGAAGCGTGACTGGCTGTACCAGGAACGGGTCCGGGTGTGGCACTTCCGGATGATGAACGACGAGGAACGCAACCAGTGTTTCTACCGCGCCATCGAGAAGGCCGTCTCCCCCGATTCCGTGGTCCTCGACGTCGGCACCGGGTCGGGACTGCTCGCCCTGATGGCGGTGGAGGCCGGCGCCAGGCACGTCTACACCGTGGAAGTCAATGGAACCATCGGCAACGTGGCGCGCGAAATCATCGCCGCGCACGGCATGACCGACAAGATCACCGTCCTATCGCCCTACTACTCGACCGAAGTCCGTTTCGGGGTCGAGATGCAGGAACGGGCCGACGTGATGACCGCGGAACTGTTGGGCAACGATACGCTTGCCGAGAACATCGTCGCCATCGCTTTTGACGCGCGGCGGCGTCTCCTGAAAAAGGACGCCACCCTGATCCCGAACAAGGTCACCGCCTACGGTCTCCTGGTGGAGAGCCCCGAAGCCTACAAGCTTGGGGTGGTCAACCGGGTTTCCGGGTTCGACCTCAGTCCGTTCAACCGGCTCCTCGGCGGCCGGGACTACGGCGACCTCCTCGCCAACTACTCCCACCGCCTCCTGTCGGAACCGTTCGAACTGTTCCACTTCGATTTCACCGGCGGGGAGATTCTGCCGGACGAGAGGGCCATCGAGGTCACCCCGATCGCCAGCGGGACTTGCCACATCGTTGTCAAGTGGCAGAGGATCTACACGAATGACGACATCTTCATAGATACCTGGAAGGCTGACGACCCACTCGAGTGCCCGGCCTGGCTCCAGAAGTTCCAGTTCTGCAATCCGCCGGTACCGGTCGCCCCCGGCGCACCGGTGCGGGTTCTCGCGAAGCACGACACGAACCAGGTACGGGTGGCCGTCTCCCCCTGACTCGGACGCGCGGAAATCAACGGGAACTTTTGTCAACCTGTCCTTGCGACACTATAATGAGTAGTATCCTCGTCGAACCTCCGGGCGACGCCCACGTCGGTACGGGGCAGGGTCGCCCGGCGGGATACCATGGAGGTGAGATTGCATACTGTCACCCTCGCAGAACTCAATGCGGCTCCGCGCATCGTGGAAGACATCAGCGAAACCTTGCGCCATGGGCGTATCGTCTGCGTCCCGGCCGCCTCCGGGTACAAGCTGATGGCCGACCTGGATTCTCCGGACGCTGTAACCACCTTGTTGCAAGCCAAGTGCAGGATGAAGAACGCGCCGGCCCTGGTCTTCATCCCGGACTCGAGCTGGGTGGACCGACTCGCCGATGACGTTTCGGACAGTGCCCGGCGTCTGATCGACGCCTTTTGGCCCGGTCCCGTCACCCTGCTGTTCAAGGCCGGAGACCACCTGCACCCCAAGGTTCGAAAAGCCCTGACCAAGGCCAAGGGTTGGCTCGGCATGCGTGTCCCGGAAGACGCATTGTCGCGCGAGATCCTCCGGACGTTCGGGCGCCCGGTCCTGGTCTCCTCGGCGAACCTGGCCACCAGGAAAGGCGCCCAGTCGGTCGCCCAGGTCAAGAAGAACTTCGGCCGTTCTCTCGGCTTTCTCGTCGATGCCGGAGACATCACGGTCTGCGCCAGTTCGACCCTGGTGGACGTGAGCGAGGATCCGGTCTCCATCGTGCGCGCCGGTTCCGTCGATGCTTCCCGGATCCTGGGAACCCTGGCGAGTTGAGCCCCTGGCGGCCCCGCGGGCAGCCCTGGACACGAGCTTCCCCGAAACGTAAGCGCTCAATAAACCCCACCCTTGCCTTTTCCTGTGTCTTGGTAGTGGGGGAGTGTGTCGGGTGCCTGGGCCCTGGCAGGGGGCCGGGCCAGACTGGCCCGGTCACGCATGAGACACGTGTCTCTTGGAATACATCAGGGGGGTTATGGGGAGATGTGTGACCGAAGGCCGGGTTTCGGGGACACGAACACACGCACACCCGCTCGCCGCTCCTGCACCTCGGAGCGCACCACCACGCCCACTTCGACCACCCGGCTACTCGCCCTGTCCCGGACCTCGCGACCAACCCCAGCAGCTTGCCGAACCACGCCCAT
>JAJRTE010000132.1 GCA_024278455.1 Myxococcota bacterium | reverse complement strand
GCCCGCAAGACCCCGACAACGACGCCGACGCCGACACCGTGTGCGGCAATATCGACAACTGCCCCGCTGTCTCCAACGCCGACCAGACCGACGCCGACGGCGACGCCATCGGCGACGCATGCGATATCTGCCCGCAAGACCCCGACAACGACGCCGACACCGACACCGTGTGCGGCAATATCGACAACTGCCCCGCTGTCTCCAACGCCGACCAGGCCGACGCCGACGGCGACGCTATCGGCGACGCATGCGACATCTGCCCGCAAGACCCCGACAACGACGCCGACGCCGACACCGTGTGCGGCGATATCGACAACTGTCCTGGGCAGCCGAACCCGGGGCAGGAGGATACGGATCTGGACGGGATCGGAGATGCCTGCGACACCGAGGAGTGCGACGGGCTGGACAACGACGGGGATGGGTGGGTGGACGAGGGGCCGGACCCGACGTTGGAGACCACTGCGCGCATCCACATCGAAGGGGCGGACAACGCGAACGTGGAGGAGGGGGCGGGCTGGGACATCGAGGACGCTCAAGGCCTCCCGACCCTCCTCACCGCCACCGGCGCCGTGCAATTCTGTGCCGTGGACCGGGTCGAAGTCGTCTTTCCGGACGACGCGCCGGTTTTCGTCCAGGAGGCCGCTCCAGCGTTTCTCCTGGACGAGGTGCGCGATGACGTGGTGGCGGGCGGCCTCGTCATTCCCCCGATTGTGTCCCTTTCCCCGGACGGCGAGCCGTTCGGTGGCACGTCCCAGGAGCCAACGGACGACACCACGGTGGCCCAAGTGCGACTGATGGCCGGGGAACGCCTGGTGGCAGAGACGTCCTTCGTTGTACACGGGCTTCCGGAACTCGAAACCTCGGGCACGGCCACGGTGAGCGCGGATGGCGCTGGAACCGACTTCATGGCGGGTCGCTTCTCCTACGTGTCGATTGATGGCATCCTCGCCGCCGCGGGCCATTCGGCCATCACGATCGAGTCGGTGGGACCTGTTGTCATCGACGGGGTGCTCGACGCGAGCGGTATCTACTGGTCCGGCGGCCCGGGCGGGGGCGACGGAGGAAGGTCCTCGAGTTCGACCGGCAATCCGGGCTCCGGACCCGGCGCGGGCAGCGGCAGCACGGAAGACAGCGGTGGTGGGGGCGCGAGCTACGGCAGACCGGGCGGTCGGGGCGGTCAGGCGGGGTTCGGTGGCACGCCCGGCTCAGCCGGCAACGTGTATGGGACCGCAGAACTCGAGCCCTTCCTGGGTGGCAGTGGTGGCGGGAGCGGTTCGCTCTACGGCGGGTGTTGCTCGGCCGGAGGTGGTGGTGGCGGTGCCGTTGCCTTGTTGTCGGAGGCCTCCCTCATCGTGGGTTGCACCGGGGCCGTGCGCGCTGACGGCGGTGGCGCTTCGGGCGGTGTGGACAACGAGGGCTATCCGGAAACGGTAGTCGGCCGGTTCGGCGGCGCTGGAGGAGGCAGCGGCGGCGCTGTGCTGCTGTCGGGCCGCTGGATGACTCTGTGCGGCGAGGTTACGGCTGCCGGAGGCGGGGGAAGCGGGGGAGGTGACGGGCCCGGTCACGGCGGTCGCGGCGGCGCGGGCCACGACGATGGCCAGGATGGTTGTTGTGGCGGTGGGGGAGGAGGAGGAGGGGGCGGAGCCTGGGGCCAAGGTGGAAGCCGCAGCGACAACTCGGCCGGCTCCAACGGCCGGTCCGGCAACGGTGGTGATGGCTTTGCCGGCAACGGCGGTGGAGGAGGAGGGGGCGACGATGGCAACGGCGGAACCTACCAGGACGGGGGGCACGCCAGCGAGGAGGCGGCGGGCACCGGCGGCTCCTCGAGCGGCACCAGTTCCGGAGGCGGCGGGGGCGGGGGCTCCGGGAGAATCCGCCTGGACGCCGGAACGTTCTCCGGCGACCTTCCTGATGCGCCCGCCGCGGCGTTCGCGGGGGCCATGCTGGACGGCGAGCTGCCTCGAGTGCTCAGCCAGTCGAACGTGGCGCTGGCCATCGTGGGACTGGCCTCGATGGAGGTGGAGGTACTGGTCAACGGGGAAAGCGCGGCGGTCGTGACGCTCTCGGCAGATACGGGCCTGTTCGGGACATCCGAATCGACCGTGGGCCTCGAACCCGGTTTCAACACCGTGGAACTGCTCTGTATCGCCGGAACGGGTGCGGGGGGATGGCCCTCCGAGTCCCTGGTCACCGATACGGTCACGCTGCTGGTCGTGGAATAGGCGCACCGGCTCGGGGGCCCTGCACCACGTTCTTGGCCTTGCCCGGTTCCTACAGCTCGAGCTGGTCGCTGATGCCCTGCATGGCGTTGAGCGCAATTTCGGCGAACTCCTTCAGCGGGATACCTATCAGCTCGCACTCTCGAATGATATCCCGGTCCACCGACCGCGCGAACGCCTTCTCCTTCATCCGCTTCACGATGGACCTGGGCTTGACGCTGGCAAGCTTCTTGTCCGGGTACACGAGCGCCGTGGCGATGACGAGACCGGTGATGGTCTCTCCCGCGGCGAGGGCGTGCTGAAACGTCGTGGTCCTGGGTTCTCCGGCAGCCTGTTCGTTGTGGCGTTTCACCGCTTCCACGATTTCCGGATCGACACCCCGTTCCGCCAGCATGCGCGCGGCCTCGAGACCATGTACCGAAAGGTCGCCACCGGTGCGTTCCACGTCCAGGTCATGGAGCAGCCCGGCCATGGCCCAGCTCTCCCGATCTTCGCCCAGCCGATCGGCCAGGGCCGACAGGACGGCCTCCGAGGCGAGGCAGTGCTTGATCATGTTCGGATTCTTGACGTATCGGTGCAACAAGGTCAGCGCTTCGTCTCTCGTGATTCCCACCGGCATCGTGTCACTCCCATCAACAAAAGTATCGTTCAGCCCGGCCACGCCGCGGCCCGAGACACGCCCTCCATCGTGGCGAATCGACCCCTGGCGCCGAACGTCCGGGCACCCAGACCAGCCTGGAAGGCGGATGAGCGGAGACCCAGTGTATCACGTGGACGCTGGTGGAGCAAACCGGCGCAGGATGCCTGTTCCACTGACAGGGCTACGAACGGATAACTCGATAGCCCTGCCGGGTCACCGCGCGGACATTGATCTTCCCGCGGAATCCACCTATGCTGGTCTCGATTTCGGACACCTTGGAAGGATGCATGGCATGACCCCCGACCTTCTCGAGCACCGGTTGCAGGATTGCGTGGCATGCGGCAAGTGCCTGAGCGAATGCCCGGTCATGGGCCTGCCACTGGAAACCGCACGCGTAGAGCGGCGCCGGCTCGTCCGGGGGGCACGCTCGAGCCTGGTGCTGGACCGGTGTACATCATGCCTGTCCTGTCATGCCAGATGCCCCCAGGCCTGTCGCCCGGCCCACCTGAACATGGCCCGATGGCACGACACCTACCTCGAGCGAGGACTGCCGCGACGCGCGGACTGGTACGACCCCAACCATTCGCCCAACTTCCGCACCTTCGTCGTCGACCGGTTGCCTGACGACGAAAAGGCCTTGGTCGAGCAGTGGGCCGACACGTCGCGCGCCGAGGAGATCCTGTTTCCTGGTTGCAACGTCCTGACCGTGCCCTACCTGCTTCGCACCCGGCTCGTGGAGGACTTGCCGGTGCGCGGCGCCCTCGGATTGTGTTGCGGAGAGACCTACTATCGTATGGGGTTGATCGAGCCCTTGCGCGAGACGGCCGGGAAGCTCGAGCAGGCCTTCGCGGCCATGGGCGTTCGCCGGATGGTTATCCCCTGCACCGCCGGGTACAACATGTTCACCAACATATTGCCTCGAGTCGGGGCCCGGTTCACCTTCGAGGTGGAGCACCTCCTGGCCCGGCTTGCACGCCGGGTCGAACGGGGAGATATCACCATCGGCCGGCCGCTGGACCTGGTGGTCACCGTGCAAGACTCCTGCCACGCCAAGGTGCTCGGCGACACGTTCGTGGCCTTGCCCAGGCGGCTTCTCGATGCCATGGGGGTCCGGGTCATCGAGCAGCGTCTCTCTCGAGATCGCGCCTTGTGTTGCGGGATCGGCGGTGGATTCAGCGCATCGTCGGCCTACCACCCGGCACGGATCGCACGGGCGACCTACCGCGCTCTCGAGTCCGCCCGGGCCACGGGGGCCGATGCCATCCTCGTCTATTGCGCCGGGTGCCTCCAGATGCTCGCCACCGGCATGCTGCTCTTTCCGTTTCTCAGGAGACCCATCTACCACATCCTCGAACTGGTGCAGTTGGCCACCGGAGAGCGCCCGCTTCGCCGGCACTTCGCGCGGGCGAGGGTGATGATGGCCGGCGTGATCCGGCACCAAGTCCCGGCACTGATCTCTGCGAAGCGCTCGATGGTCTCCACTGGTGGCACCGAACCTGCCGGGCAAGACGTGGATGGCGGGTGACCAGGGGACGGGAGACGCGGCCCATTGCCGGCGACAGGAGGGGAACGATGGCCGACCAGGACTCGAGGGACAGCGCCTCGCCCTGCCAGATGGAGCCCAGGATAGAGCCTCGACCGGTCTTGGACAGGTCCCGCGCCCCCACACTCTGGGGCCTCGACCTTTGCAAGGCGTGCGGCCTGTGCCTGCAGAAGTGTCCCGCGATCGAGGTGGGCATCGAGGAGGCCGTCGCCGAGGTCGAGCGACTGAGAGCCGGCACCCAGACCAGCCGCGTCCTCGACGCCTGCCTGAGCTGCTACGCATGCAACACCGTCTGCCCGCACGGCGCCCATCCCTACGAACGTATCCTTCTCGCCTGGCACGAGCGGTACCTGCGCGAAGGACTTCCCCGCCGCGCCCGCTATTTCCTGCCCGGACAGCGCCCCAGTTTCCGACAGGACCTGCCGTTCGACCCCGATGAACGACGACTCCACGCAGCATGGTCGGCCAACACGCCCCCCGCCCCCACCGTCCTCTTTCCCGGGTGCAACCTCCTGGCCGTCCCTCGCCTCGCCGAAAGCGCGATCTTCGAACACCTCCCGGTTTGGGGGAGTTGGGCCCAATGCTGCGGCGAGCCGTTCTTTCGGATGGGCCTCCTCGACCAGGTGGCGGAGCGAGCGGCAGCACTTTCCGCACACTACGCCGCCCACCGCCTCGAGACCATGGTCTTCCTCTGCCCCGCGTGCTACAACATGTTCACCCACCTGTTGCCCGAACGGTTCGGCGCCAAGTTCCCGTTCCAGACGCAACACTTCGCCGACTGGTTCCTGGCAAAGGTCGCCGAGGGCGTTTTCCACCCGGGCTCCCTCGCCGGCCGACGGGTCGTGGTCCAGGATTCGTGCCATTCTCGAGTACTTGGCGCCCCGTTCCTGGAACAGCAACGCGCATTGCTGGCACTGCTCGATGTCGAAGTGGTCGAGCCGGACCTGGGGTGGTCGTGCTGCGGTATCGCCGCCGGATGCCGCACCTACAGCGTGCTGGACATTGTCCGGGAGTCCTTCCGAACGCTCAAGTCGCTCGAACAGTTCGAGACCGGCGAAATCGTGACCAGTTGCACAGGGTGCTGGCTGATGCTGAGCCTGGTCACGGCTCTGCTCCGCCCATTCGGCGCGCGCGTGACCCACATCCTCGAGCTGGTACGCGAAGCACTGGGAGAACCCCTCGCGTTGGCACGCGGCACGAAACCTTTTTCCATGCTCGCCGGCACGGTCCGCCACGGCCTGGTTCACTACCTGAGCCGGGAGCGTTTCCACTTGTAGGCGTGGCACAGGGTTTTTGCGTGGCACGGTACCAGCGTTGTGGTAGGCTTGAACCTTCCGCGGAGGGCTTGGAGACGGCCAAGATCGTGTAGTCCGCGCCGGTTCTTCGCTGGAAGGGACCGCCAGGAGACATCATGACAGGAGGAAACATGACGAGACAATTCGTATGGACAAGGAAAGTGGTGGGACTGCTGGCACTACTGGTCATGACGTCGGCCCTCCCTGCCAGGGCGGCGAACGACGGACCGGCAGGACAGGCCGGTGTCGGGATAGACGTGGGGGGGATGTACAACGGCCTTCACGGCGTGTACGCCCTCGACAAGAACATCCAGGTCGGCGCCCATCTCGGCATGGGACTCATGTCCGCGTCCGGATTCAGCGTGAGTGGATTGATGTTTGCACCCTACGCCCGCTACCAACTGGGCCCCGTCGTAGGTGACCTCGTGCCTTTCGGCCAGCTCCAGTTCGCGGTCTTCGGCGGGGGGTACTACGGCTACTTGAGCACCACAGTATCTGCACTTTCGTTCTCCGGCGGCTTGACCTACAACGTGTCGCCGTCGTTCGTGGTCTCGGGCCGAGTCGAACTCGTCCAGCTCTTTTTCTCAGGGGGGACTGCCGTCAGCCTGGGGGTCATGACACCCACGCTGTCCGCCGAGTGGTTCTTCTAGGCCGTTCGCACGGAACGGGGACGCCGTTGGGCCGCCAAGCGGGCATTTCGAGGTCGCGCACCAAGCGTCCGCCCGCCCGCCGCCCATGACGCGGCAGTCATCCCGGAGGACTCCGGATCGGAACAGGCCGCAGTCGCGGGTACCATCGGAGCCTGTGACGACCGTTGCTCACGACAACACCGGGAACATCCTGAAGAGCGGGGTCGGGCGCCCTTGACAACCCGCCGTGGATCCATGAGAATTGAACAGGTGGCAACGGGAGAGCCGACCATGGGTTCCAACGTGCGGTTGACAGATCTCGTCGAGGACGAGTTGACCGAGATGACGGTGACGGCAGTGCGGAATGTCCCCCGTCGTGTCGTCAACAGTCCATTTCGGGCGCCGGTGTTGAAGCAGGTGTCGGGCCCGGGGTCCCCTCTCGAGGTGAGTCTGGACACCGACGAACTGGTTGTCGGCCGCTCTCGAAGCGTCGACCTCCGCATCGATTCTTCCGAAGTATCCCGGCGCCACATCCGGATCAAGCGACTCGGGGGCGAATTCGCCCTCCTGGACCTGAAAAGCCACAACGGAACCTATTTGAACGGGCTGAAAGTGCGATCGGCGACCCTGCGCGACGGGGATCTGATCCAGATTGGCAACGTCGTGTTCCTGTACCGCGAGCGCCACTAGCATGGGAGAGCGCCCGGCTCCGGCCGCCGGCCCCCTCATTCGCGGCGGTTGAGACACCCCGCCTTCAGGACCGGCCAGGCGGACCCATGGCACGGATGACCGTGCGGGTAACGGCGCGACGCGACCACAGATGACAGTCTCCCACCCCGACTGCGTGATCGCGTCGGCTGCGGGGCCGGTATTGTTGGGAGCCGAGGAATCCCGGCACGGCCGGATGTGCCCGTTCGAGGAGTGGATGGATGGGTTTCTACGTCAAGTTCTGGGGTGTTCGCGGGTCGATCCCTACACCTGGCTGGCGCACGGCGAGATTCGGCGGCAACACGGCCTGCGTGGAACTGAACATCGACGGCAACCTGTTCATCTGCGACGGGGGAACCGGTCTCCATGAACTCGGCCTCGACCTCGTGCAGCGCCAGGACCAACCCATCCTCGGCCACCTGCTTTTCAGCCACACCCACTGGGATCACATCCAGGGCTTCCCCTTCTTCTTGCCTGTCTACAGCAGCGAGAACACCTTCTACGTGTACAGTCCAGAACAAGGGGAAAACCGTCTCTACAGGCTGTTGTCGGGCCAGATGTCATCCGACTACTTCCCGGTCGACTTCCATGATCTCCACGCCCACATCGCTCCTCGAGTCATCCCGCGGGACGGGATCGAAATCGGCGGGGTGAAGGTGACCTCCATCGAGCTGACCCACCGGGGTATCTGCTATGGCTATGCGTTCGAATGGCAGGGGCACAAAGTGGTCTATGCCACCGACAACGAGTTGGACCTCGCCCTGACGAACGCGGACGAGGCACGAGACGATCCCGACGTGCTCAGGCGCGCGCCCGAGCACCTGGTCGACTTTGCTCGAGACGCCGACCTGCTCGTCGCCGACGGCCAGTACGCGGACGCCGAGTACTGGCTCCGTGTGGGCTGGGGCCATCCTCGAGCCACCACGATGGTGGATCTTGCCATCCAGGCCGGTGTCAAGATCCTGGCCGTCACCCACCACGATCCGTTGCAGTCCGACGACGAGGTTGCGCGCAAGATCGATGCGTGCCAGGCTCGAGCCACCCGGTTCGAGTCTCCCCTTCTCGTGTTCGGTGCTCGAGAAGGAATCGAACTGCAAATAGACTGACCGTGACCCCCCGGCGTGGTTTCCGTGGCACGGCCTTCCGAAATATGCTAAGGCAACGCGCACAGCAGGATACCAAATCGTCTTGTCGAAGCAGGGATTTCCATCGATGGAGGATTCAGATGCGTACCACGTTCGTGATCGTTGCCGTCGCTGCCGGTATCAGCGCCTGGATGGGCGGCCGGGCGATGGGGGAGACGCACCCCTTTTCCGTCCACGACATGCTTGCCATGGACCGTGTGTCCGAACCTCGAGCAGCGCCGGACGGCCCGCGGATTCTCTTTTCGATCAGCCGGACCGACCTGGCGAACAACCGGCGGGTCAGCGATTTGTGGATAGTCAACAGGGATGGGAGCGGTCTTCGCCAGTTGACGAACGACGATGCAAGCGAATGGGACCACCGGTGGGCGCCTGACGGATCGGGCGTCTACTATGTCTCGGATCGTGGCGACACCGCGCAGGTCTGGTACCAGCCGCTCCCGAACGGAGAGCCGGAACAGAGGACCGACCTCGAGGTGGGTGTCGACGGGTTCCTCCTCTCCCCGGATGGGCGGACGTTCGCCGTCTCCGTGAAGACCTTCCCCGGCTGTCCCGACCTGGCGTGCACCAGAGCGATGCTCGACGAGCGGGAGAAGCGGCAAGCGACCGGGGTCCTGTTCGATCGGCTGATGATCCGGCACTGGGACACGTGGAAGGACGGCAGGCGGAGCCACCTGTTCACGCTTCCAGCCACGGGTGGCACACCCGTGGACGTCATGAAGGGGATGGACGCCGACACCCCGTCGATTCCGTTCGGAGACATGAGCGAAGTCACGTTCACGCCGGACGGTCGATCCCTGGTGTTCGCCACCAAGGACGTTGGGCGGGAAGAGGCCTGGTCCACCGACTTCGATCTCTACGTCGTGCCTGTCGACGGCTCTACCGCGCCGGAATGCCTCACCGCGGACAACGAGGCGTGGGATACGGCGCCGGTCTTCTCGCCCAACGGCAAGACGCTGGCCTACCTGGCAATGGCACGTCCTGGGTATGAGTCCGATCGGTTCAGGATCGTGCTCATGAACTGGGCGACTCGAGACGAGCGGGTCCTGACCGAGGACTGGGACCATTCGCCCGGCACCATCGCGTGGGGGCCGAAAAGCAGGTTTCTCTACGTCACGGCCGACCACCTGGGCCAGCGAGCGCTGTTTTCGATCGACACGAGGAAAGGTCGTATCAAGACGCTGTTTTCGGACGGCACGGTGAGGAGTCCGTCAGTGGTCGGGAAGACGGTGGTGTTCGGCCGGGATCATCTCCGTTCGCCTGTCGAACTGTACACGGTGAGCGTCAAGGGGACCGGGGTCAAGCAGATCACCTTCATCAACAAGGAGAAGGTTGCGGCAGCGCGGATGGGCGAGCCGGAACAGTTCACGTTCCAGGGCTGGAACAACGAAATCGTGTACGGCTACGTGGTCAAGCCGGCGGATTTCGACCCAGGCCGGAAGTACCCGGTGGCATTCCTCATCCACGGAGGCCCCCAGGGGTCGTTCGGCAATGACTTCCACTACCGATGGAATCCCCAGGCCTACGCTGGCGCGGGCTATGCCGTCGTCATGGTGGACTTCCATGGTTCGGTGGGCTACGGCCAGGCGTTCACGGACTCGATCCGTGGCGACTGGGGGGGCAAACCCCTCGAGGACCTCCAGAAGGGCCTCGCCGCCGCCCTCGAGCGCTATCCCTGGATGGACGGGGACCGGGTGGCCGCCTTGGGCGCCTCCTACGGGGGATACATGATCAACTGGATCGAGGGCAACTGGCCAGACCGGTTCCGCTGCCTGGTCTGCCATGACGGCAACCTCGACGAACGCATGGCCTACTACGACACCGAGGAATTGTGGTTCCCCGAGTGGGACCACGAAGGCACGCCGTGGGACAACCCCGAAGGATACAGCCGCCAGAATCCCGCCGAATTCGTCAAGAACTGGAAGACCCCCATGCTGGTCATCCACGGGCAGCACGACTACCGTGTGGCTGTCACCCAGGGAATCTCCACCTTCACCGCGCTGCAGCGTCGAGGCATTCCCAGCAAGCTCCTCTACTTCCCCGATGAGAGCCACTGGGTGCTCTCGCCCAGGAACAGCATCCTGTGGCACGAGACCGTGATCGAGTGGCTCGACCAATGGACACGCCCCGAAAAGACCGGCACGGAATAGGTTGCCTGTTCACCTTTCTTCGCCACCACGCCGTTCTGTCCACCGTCACCTGTTCCCCCCCTGCCCCATCTCGAGCTACACTGTAACCCGAAGAGTGGTGGCTCCCGGCACTCGACGACGATCGCCACCCGGGAACCGAAGGTCCAACCCAGACCCAGGAGAAGGTGCCATGAAATACGTCACGATGACTGCTGTCGCCGCCGTTGCGGGGCTCCTTTGCGCTGGCAGGGGCAACGCCGCTGACCAGGACTTCGGAGCGCTGCTGGCCCGGACACCGGCCGCGTCGCAAGCCAGGCAGGCGGCGGCGGATTTCTACGACCCGGCCATGCCGGGACCATACGACGTCGGGGTAACGACGTTCCAGGTGGACGTGTCGCACAGACCGGACCCGGTCCATGTAATGATGTGGTATCCGGCAGACGTGCCTCAGTCCGCCACGCCCTACGTCTACAACGGTACCGCCCAACACCCTCTTGTCGGCGTCGCCGTCCTGGACGCTCCGCCGGCCAGCAGGACATCCCCTTTCCCGGCAGCAGTCTTCAGCCACGGCTACGGCGCTATCAACTACCAATCGATCTTCCTCACCGAGCACCTCGCGAGCCACGGCTACGTCGTGATCGCGCCGAACCATCCCGGCAACAACCTCACCGACCTGAAGGTCGGGGCGCTCTGGACAGGCTTCATCCTGCGCCCCCTGGACATACATGCCATGATCGACGAACTCGAGCGCATCAATGCCGACCCGGACTCGCCGCTCGAGGGGCGTATCGACCTGGACAAGGTAGGGATGACAGGCCACTCCTTCGGGGGTTACACCACCCTGGCCATCGCAGGGGCCCGGCTCAACCTCAATTTCCTCTCCGCCAGGTGCGCCGCCGCCCGGGACAGGCAGGCATGTGCCATCGTGGATGAGGCGGCGACAGTCCTGGGCAAGTGGGACGGCCTGATCGATCTGTCGGATCCTCGAGTCGGCGCCGCCGCTCCCCTGGCCCCCATGGCCTGGAGTCCGTTCCGGGAGGAGGGGCTGAGCTACATCGACATTCCCATCCAGGTCCATGGGGGAGACCGAGACCACGTGGTTCCGGCTGAAACCGACGCCTCCATGGTGTGGCTCTACGCGCAAGAACCCAAGTCCTACCTCGAGATGTTCGATGCCGGCCATTTCGCCTACAGCGACATCTGCGAAGTGGCCCCGCGTTTCGTACAGTGCCGGCCTCCCTTCATCGACATGGACACCGCCCACTATCTCATCAACATGTACGTCACCAGCCACTTCAAGGTATTCCTGGAGGGCGACCTGCGCTATGCCGGATACCTGACGCCCGAGTTCGCTGACCAATGGGGTGATTACGTCGCGTGGTACGAGGCGCTGGGATTGTGACGCTGCTCGAGGCGTCAGTGGAGGCGGCCCGTCACGGGCGACGTCGCCGGCCAGGTCACTTGCCAGCTTCCACCGGGACCACCGAAAGCACCCATGTCGTTTCGTGATCCGTCGGCGTCATCGTAGGCAGGGTCGGGATTGCCGGCGTCGGCGGCAGGGCTATCCGGCCCCAACGCGTAGTCCATATCCGCGCGGTTTTCATACTCGGGGTCAGCGCTCAAGTTGCCGTTGCTCCCGATGACCCCATCGACGTTGGCAGCGCCGCTGGACGACCCGTAAAAGTCATTGTACCCGATGTTGTCAAGCGACGGTCCAGTGTCGCCGTCAAAGAAGAATTCGTAGCTCGATGTGCTGTAGGTGAGGATGTTGTTTTCCACGAGCGGGGTGACGCCGTTCAGGTAGAGGGCGCCACCAGCCACGACCCCCGTGTTGCCGTCCAGGGTGTTGTTGACGATCAGGGCGGCCGACGACGCATCGCCGGCGACCGCGATACCGCCCCCGTAAGGTGCGCTGTTGCCGGAGATCACGTTGTTGCTGATATCGGCCGCATTGTTTTCGCAGGAGATCCCGCCGCCAGAGCCCTGCGAGGCCGTATTCTGGGCGACCAGGTTCTGGGTCACGATCCCGAGGCAGCCCGCGAGGATGGCGATGGCTCCTCCCGCAGTCGTACCTTGGTTTTCGATGAACGTATTGGACAGGAGTTGAAACGCCACCTGGCTGCTGGCAGACTCGCAATGGAAGGCGCCGCCTCCATCGTCAGCGGCATTGGCCTCGAACAGATTGTCCTGGATCGTGGCCTCGCCCCCCCCGAACATGAGGATGGCGCCACCGTCGACCCCGGCCTCGTTCTCCAGGAAGTGGTTTCTCTCCACGGTCACGTCCGTGTTTGAGACCAGGGAAAGGCCCCCGCCGACTTTCGTGGAGTTGCCCTGGAACGTGTTGTCGGAGATGACCAGGCCCGTCATGCGCTGGAGGTCGAGCGTTCCCTGGTTCGCATCCGTCCCGGTGAAGGCATTCGCCTGGAAAAGGCAACGGGAAATGGTGCTCTCCTGGGAGGAGAGGACAGAAATCGCGGAACCGAACGTCTCCGCCACGTTGGTCACGAATTCGCTGTCGGTGATGGAGAAGGATCCATCTGAAGCGTAGAACCCCCCACCGTCGGTGGCGACGTTGTTTCCGAACAGGGTTTCCGAGATCGTCACCGTACTCTGCACGGCGATCATGGCGCCCCCCACGCTGGCCACGTTTCTCGAGAAGTCGCACGCCTCGATGTCGATGAATCCCGAGGCTGCATAGATGGCGCCACCGTATTCGGCCTGGTTGTCGTAGAGGCTGCTGTTCCGGATGACCGGTGTGGCATTGTAGGAGACGATGCCTCCTCCGCCGTAGTCGGCGTCGTTTTGTGTGAACACGCACCCGTCCACGACGAGGGCACCGGAATCGGTAAAGATAGCTGCACCATAGACGGCGGTATTTCCGGTGAAGACATCGTTGACGAAGGTGGGGGAACTGGAGCCCCTGACCAGGGCCGCGCCGCCGTAAGCCTCCCACTTGGGCACCTGCCCGGCTCCGTAGGTCAACAGCAGTGTGCCGGTGCCGCCGGAGATCGTGAAGCCCTCCACGATGGTCTCCCTGGACTCGCCGAAGATGAACGTGAGCACCGAACCCTGCCCACCCCCGTCGATCAGGGTGGCGTCCGGGCCACCCTGGCTACGCAAATGGACACGCTTGCCCCCGAAATCGAGGATTTCATGATAGGTACCGGGGCCCACCACGATGGAACAGGTGTCCGGCACAACGTCCAGCGCACCCTGGATGGTGGCGAAATCGGCGGTGCCCGACACGCTGACGTAGTAGTCCCCATCGCCGCCGCTGCAGTCGTTGTCCTGGTCGTTGCAGATTTCCACCGCGCCAGGATGGATCGATGGGTTGTCGTCGTCGCAATCGCCGGAACAGTTGTTGTATCCATCGAGGTCGTTGTCGACCTGCTCGTCGATCACCGTGTCGCAATCGTTGTCGATCCCATCGTCGCACGCCTCGACCGCGCCGGGAGAAATGGCAGCGTCCGTATCGTCGCAGTCCCCGGCGCAAGAGGTGTATCCGTCACCATCGACGTCGTAGCCTTCGTCGATCTCTCCGTCACAATCGTCATCCGCCTCGTTGCAGACTTCGGGTGCGCCAGGATAGACAGCGGGGTCGGCGTCGTTGCAATCGCCGTCGCAGGTGGTCACACCATCCTCGTCGGCGTCTTCCGCTTCGTCCGTTTCGCCGTCGCAATCGTTGTCGATCCCATCGTCGCACGTCTCGACC
Organism: Myxococcota bacterium; assembly: GCA_024278455.1. Lineage (GTDB taxonomy): Bacteria > Myxococcota_A > UBA796 > JAJRTE01 > JAJRTE01 > JAJRTE01. Next base: position 26,498 of record JAJRTE010000132.1, on the reverse strand, counting down.
GCGCCGGGGTGGACCGCAGGGTCGGTGTCGTCGCAGTCGTCACCGCAGGCCAGGTATCCATCGCCGTCGGCATCGAACCCCTCGTCGATCGCCTGGTCGCAATCGTTGTCGATCCCGTCGCACGTCTCCTCGGCGCCGGGGTTGATGGCCGGGTCCTCGTCGTCGCAGTCGGCACCGCCACAGGCACTGTAGCCATCGCCATCGGCGTCGAACCCTTCGTCGATGATCGTATCACAGTCGTTGTCGGCGCCGTCGCATACCTCGAACGCGCCCGGATTCACCGCAGCGTCGGCATCGTCGCAATCGGTGCAGGAATTGTAGCCATCTCCATCGCTGTCCGGGAAGATCTCGTCGGGGCCCCCGTAGCAGTTGTTGTCGATCCCGTCGCATACCTCCGGCTCCCCGGGGTTGCGATTCGGATCGTGGTCGTCGCAGTCCCCTTCGCACGTGGTCCATCCGTCGTGATCCTCGTCGAACCCTTCGTCGATGGTGTCGTTGCAGTTGTCGTCACTGCCGTTGCACTCCTCGGCATGGCCGGGGTTCACCTCGGGATTTCGGTCGTCACAGTCGCCCTCGTCCTCGCTGAAACCGTCCCCATCGTCGTCGACACAACGGGAGGTGCCATCCTCGTCGAGAAAGAGTTCATCGATGACGCCGTTGCAGTTGTTGTCCAGGCCGTCGCAGACTTCCGGGGCGCCAGGGTAGACACTGGCCTCGTAGTCGTCGCAACCGGCGTCCACTTCGACGCAGCTTGCGAAGCCGTCCCCATCCTTGTCGAACCCCTCGTCCACCTCGCCGTCGCAGTCGTTGTCCTTGCCATCGCAAATCTCGCCCCGGCCGGGGGACACGGTTGCGTCGTCGTCGTCGCAGTCGTCCCCGCCCATCGCGGCGCACTGCTTCGCATCCAGGTAACCATCTTCGTCCTGGTCGAACCCCTCATCCACCTCGCCATCGCAATTGTTGTCTATCCCGTCGCATTCCTCCTGGGCAGCCGGATTGACGAGGGCGTCGGCATCGTCGCAATCGCCCCCCTGCGCACCCACCTCCGCGTATCCGTCCCCATCGTCGTCCACCAGCGCGGGATCGATGTCGAGATCGCTGTTGCTCAACGGCGAGCAGGCGGCCAGGAACGCCAGCGCCACGACGAGCCAGACGCCTGGTGCGCCGTGCCGGCATTCGCGCATGGCATATCTTGCGACATGGAACCTTCCATGGGTTCTGTACATGCTGAACTCCCTGGACCGGTGCTGCTGGACGACCCGCGACGCGCGGAACAGCGTCCGCCATCGCGCGAAGAACTACTTCAACAGTGAGTCAACTGTACTATAGCACTGGCAAAAACCGGCGTCAACGACGGCGCGCCCGGCACGCGGACTCCTTGTTACTGCCAAGAACGCCGGCCGATACAGGGCGCCATCTGGTCGATATCGCGACCTTCTGCTCAAGACCCCTTTGACACCAGGACGGCTCGAGGCCAAAATACGAAACCTTCGACCGCCGCACTGGAGCATGTCATGAAACTTCAGACAGACCCGCGGGATACCGCTCGCCCCCATTTCGAGACGCTCGCCGTACATGCCGGACAGGACCCGGACCCGGCGACAGGTGCCATCATGCCGGCCATCTACCAGACCTCGACCTACGTGCAACCGGACGTGGGGGTGCACAAGGGCTACGAGTATTCCCGGACCGGCAACCCGACTCGAAGCGTCCTCGAGGCCAACCTGGCGGCCCTGGAGGGCGCGCGTTTCGGGCTCGCGTTCGCCTCGGGGTGCGCGGCAGCGGCCACCATTCTCCACCTCCTCGAGGCCGGGGACCACGTGGTTGCCATGGATGACCTGTACGGTGGCACGTATCGCCTGTTCGACAACGTGTTCGCCCAGCAGGCGTTGACGTTTTCCTACGTGGACATGACCGATCCGGCCCGGGTCGAGGAGGCCGTAACGCCTCGGACGCGCTTGATCTGGATCGAGACGCCGACCAATCCCCTGCTGAAGCTCGCCGACATCGCGGCTGTCGCCGACATCGGGCGGCGAACAGGTGCTCGAGTCGTGGTGGACAACACGTTCATGACCCCCTACCTCCAGCGCCCGCTGGAACTCGGTGCCGACCTTTCCCTCCATTCGACCACCAAGTACCTCAACGGCCATTCCGACGTGATCGGGGGTTGCGTGATGACCAGCGATCCGGAACTCCATGAACGGCTTGCCTATCTGCAGAACGCCATCGGCGCCGTTCCGGGACCGATGGACGCCTGGCTCGTGCTGCGCGGGATCAAGACCCTGGCGTTGCGGATGGAGCGGCACGTTCAGAATGCGCAGAGGATTGCCGAGTACCTGGAGGGCCATCCGCACGTCACCCGGGTGATCTATCCGGGGCTCCGGTCTCATCCCCAGTTCGACCTGGCCAGCCGGCAGATGCGGCTTCCCGGCGGCATGATATCCCTGGAACTGGACGCGGACCTGGATGCTGCCCGGCGGTTCGCGGCGGGCACCCGTGTTTTCAGCCTGGCCGAGAGCCTGGGCGGGGTGGAGTCCCTGATCGAGATTCCCGCTGCCATGACGCACGCGGCGATGACGCCGGAACGCCGGCGAGCGGTAGGGGTCGCAGACGGCCTCATCCGGTTGTCCGTCGGCATAGAACATCCCGACGACCTCATCGCCGATCTCGAAACCGCCTTTTCCCGCCTGTGACGCCGGCACGACCAGGGCTGCATGTCGCCTACCTCATCAGCGCACCCGGCGTCCCGCTCGAGGGACCTTCGGGGAGTACGAGGCACGTGGAGGCATTGACTCGAGCATTCCTGGCTCGAGGCCATCGCGTGACCCTGTTCGGGGCTCGAGGGGACGTTCGACGCGCGTCGACGCGACGTGGCTTCGAACACGACGAACAACAGCCCGCCCTGAAGCCGCCCGGAAGCAGCATGCGACGCACCCCGGCGAGATTCACGGAGACTGGTCTCTCGAGTCGCCTGCGCGTCCATCACGTGGTCGATCGCCCGGCGTCGTATGGCCGGATACCGGGTCGTGCCGTCGCCGAAGCCCGGCTGTCCCTGCGTGTCGCCGCCCGCGTCGCGGCGTGGCTTCGCTTCGACCCCCCGGACTTCCTGCTCGAGCGCCATGACCTGTTCAGTATGGCCGGCCTGGCTCTGCGGAGGCGCCTGAAGGTGCCCTGGGTGCTCGAGGTCAATGCGCCGCTTCGTCTCGAGCGGGCGTGGTTCGAGGGGTACCACGCCCGGGTGTGGGACCTGCTTGCCGAGCGCCTCGTGTTGCGAACGGCGGATCACGTCCTTGCGGTATCCGGCCCCCTGAAGGCCTACCTTTCCGACACGGCGGGGGTCCCTCCTGGTCGTGTGACCGTGACAGGCAACGGCGTGGACCTCGAGCGCTTCGCGCGCAGCGAGTCCGATCCGGGGCTTGTCCGGCAACTCGGCCTGTCGGGCGGGTTCGTGGTCGGATTCCTCGGGAGCCTGAAGCCATGGCACGGGGTGGACGCCTGGGTGGACGTGGTGGCGAGCGCGAGCAGGGTGCGTCCGGACATCCGCGGGCTCGTGGTGGGAGACGGTCCCGAGCGCGATCGGATGTACCGGCGGGTCCAGGAAGCGGGGCTCGGACGGGCTGTGCGCTTCGTGGGGTTCGTGGCGCCGGACCGGGTGCCGGACTACCTGGCGGTCATGGACGTGCTGCTGGCCCCGTATCCTCGAATCGAACCGTTCTACTTCGCGCCGTTGAAGGTCCTCGAGGCACTGGCCATGGGCGTGCCGGTGGTCACCTCGAGTCAGGGAGACCTGCCGTTCCTCGTGGGCCAGGCCGGTCGGGTCCTGCCGTGGCACGATCGGCGGGGCATGGCGACGGCCCTGGTGGAAGCGGCCGGCAGGCCCGAAGTGCTCCAGCAGTGGTCATCGGCGGGGCCCGGACAGGTCGCGGGGAGGAGTTGGGGAGCGGTGGTGGACCGGATTGTGGAGGTGGGAGCCGAACTCCGGCGCGTCCTGGCTTGCACGAGTCGAACGACGAGCCGCGGGCATGGCGCATGTTCGCGCCCCCCCAATCCCGACCGACCAGCCACCGTACCTGTTGACACCTCGAACCATTCTCCGGTATCGTTCCACTAGCACCTGGTGGAAATTTCTGGAGGTTCGGCCTGGCAACCGGCGTTTGCGCGCCATGGTGTGTTTTCCGGCGGAGCACGGAACGGTGGAATGAGAATAACAATGTCACCAAGGCTCGGACGCATTGCGGCACTGCCGGTGGCCGGGGTGGTCTCGCTGGCGACCCTGCTTCCCGAAACAGCAGGTCTCGCCGGGGAGCCGGGGGCCCGGACCATCTATCGTCGCGTGGACGAGAACGGTACGGTCTGCTTTACGGACAATCCCGACCGCTATGACAACTGGCAGGCATTCCTCAACGCCCCGTCACGATCCGGCTCCCGATTTCAGTACTTTCGGGCCAATTTCCACCGGTGGGACGAGACCATCCGGAAGCTGGGAGCGGAGCACAACCTGGAGCCGGCCTTGATCAAGGCGGTTGTCATGGCGGAGTCGGCGTTCAACCCGGCGGCCCATTCGCGGGCCGGTGCTCGAGGCCTGATGCAGCTCTTGCCGCAAACGGCGCGGCTAGTCGGGGTCCAGGACATCTGGGACCCGGAACAGAACCTCGAGGGGGGGGCACGCTTTCTCAAGCAGATGCTGATGCGGTTCGGCAGGCGCAGGCTGGCCGTGGCCGCTTACAACTCCGGCCCTCGAGCGGTCGCCAGGTACGGGGGCATACCCCCGTTCGCGGAGACCCGGGTCTATGTCCGCCGTGTCGAAGCCTTCTACCAGGAGTTCCTGGAGAACGACCTGTCCTTCGCCGGCTGGGATTGAAGGGTGAGCGCATGAGACAGTTGGCGGGCAGCCGTTTCTGGAATGCCCCGAACACGATCACGGTGGCGCGGATCTTCGTCGTTCCCGTGGTCATGGCCCTTCTGGCCTACGAATCCTTCGTGACCTGCTGGGTTGCGGCGTTCCTGTACGTCGCGGCCTCCATATCGGACATCGTCGACGGATACCTTGCCCGGAAGTACAACCTGGTGAGCATCATCGGGGCGTTTCTCGACCCGCTGGCGGACAAGCTGCTGGTCATCGGCGCCCTCGTCATGCTGGTGCCCCTCGGACGCATGCCCGCCTGGATGGCCGCGGTACTCATCATGCGCGATGTGACGATCACCGCGCTGCGTGGCATTGCCGCCAGCGAAGGGCTGATCATCTCCGCGAGCAAGTGGGGAAAGTACAAGACCACCTTTCTCGATGTGTCGCTTTGCTTCCTGATCGCCCACTACCCGGTCAACGCGGTCGACTTGCACACGGTCGGCATGATGCTGATGTGGCCTGCCGTGGTCCTGTCCGTGTGGTCGGGCGCCCACTACCTGTACCAGTTCTTCATCGCGGCCTCGAGCGTCGAGGGGCACCAAAAAACTTCTTGACACCGGCGCCTGAACTGGACATAGTAGGCACGATTTTGCCCGTCGGTGTGCGGGAGGACGCATGCGGGAATAGCTCAGTGGTAGAGCATCGCCTTGCCAAGGCGAGGGTCGCGAGTTCAAATCTCGTTTCCCGCTCCAGGGCCGGCTTCACCGGAAGCCGGCCTTTTCTTATGTTCGCTCCCGACCCCGGCCGTACTCACCCCGGAGGCCATCCGAACTGCCGCCCGCCGAGCAGATGGACATGAAGATGGAACACGCTCTGCTGCCCGTGCGGCCCGTGGTTGATCACAAGGCGATAGCCCGTCTTGTCGACCCCGAACTCCCTGGCGATATCGGCCGCGACGATCAACAGGTGGCCGAGCAGTTGCTCATGGCTCACATCCGCCTGGTCGACACTTTTCAGCCAGGCTCGAGGGATGATCAGGACATGAACCGGGGCCTGGGGTTGGATGTCATGGAACGCGACGGCCAGGTCATCCTCGTAGACCATCCTGGCGGGCACCTCGCCCCGCAGTATCTTCCCGAACACAGTGGTGTTTCTCGTCATGTACCCTCCGAAACGGCAGGCCAGGCGCTCGAGCCTGCTTGAGTGACCGCGTGGCATGCATTATACTCGGTGTGGTCACCGGCTCAAGCCAGGTCCCGCGGACCGAAAGGAGCGCCCACCATGTTCCACGCAGTGATCACGGCCGGGGGAAGCGGCGAGCGGTTCTGGCCCATGAGTTGCGCGGCACGTCCCAAGCAGCTCCTGCAGCTTCTCTGCGACCGATCGATGATTCGGATCACCATCGACAGGCTGAGGCCCCTGTTTCCGCCGGAACGGACATGGGTGGTCACCAGCCAGGCGCTCGGGGAGGCCATCCGCGGCGAGCTGCCCGAGCTACCGCCCGACCACGTGCTGCTCGAGCCGAGACAGTGCAACACGGCGCCTGCCATCGGCCTCGCCATCATCGAGATTCGCCGCCAGGACCCCGACGCCACCATGATGGTCCAGGCAGCGGACCACGCCATCGAAGGCGACGAGGCTTTCCTGCACACCCTTGCCGTGGCCGAAGCACACGCCCGGACGACGGGCAGGTTCGTCACCTGCGGCTTCGTGCCGACTCGAGTCGGGACCGGGTTCGGTCACATCGAGGTGGGCGACCTTCTCGAGACTCGAGACGGCATACCCATCCACAAGGTGGAACGATTCGTAGAGAAGCCCCCTCTCGAGCAGGCGAAGGCATTCACGATGTCCGGCCGCTACTGGTGGAACAGCGGCATCTTCGTGTGGGGCATCCAGCCGTTGTGGGAAGCCTTCCGCCAAAGGCTCCCCGACCTGTCGGCGCGCCTCGACCGGTTCGCAGGCGCCGTTGGTGAACCTGAAGAGCGGCAGGCGCTCGAAGCGGTCTACGAAGACTTGCTTCCCGTTCCAATAGAAAAAGCCATCCTCGAGACTTCGGACAACATTGCCGTGTTGCCCGGCCGTTTTCGCTGGGAAGACGTGGGTTCGTGGGAAGGCCTGCGCTCCGTGCTGCCTCGAGACAGCGACGATAACCTCCTTCGCGGCAACGTTCTCACCAGGGACACCAGCGGCTCCACCATCGTCTGCGAGGACGGGACCATCGCCGCCCTGGGTGTCCGCGACCTCGTGATCGTCAAGAGCGGCGACAAGGTGCTCGTCTGTCCCCGGAACCGGGCGGAAGAGGTGAAGGCCCTGCTGCAGGACTACCGTGGCGATCCACGCCTGGCAGACCTGGACGGCGGCGCATCGAATCGATGAGCCGCGCCCGGCGGTCGCGAACCGCGTCCGGGATGGCCTGTTCTCGACATTTCTCTCGCCATCTGGCCTCGACCTGACTAGAATGTCGGCTTCGCACGACCGACACATCGAGGACCAGTCAGGCGCGCCGGCCCGATCCCCCCTCGAGGCCGGCAGCACCGTGCGTCGAAGCACCGAAATCGCCAGGAGGACCTGGGCACCATGATCGAAGCGTTGAAACAGGAAATCATCCGCGCGCTCCATGAAGTGATTCTCGAGACCTATGGCGACGTGCCGGTTCCGCGCCTTTCCCTGGAACCGGCGCCTCGAGTCGAGCTGGGCGACCTGTCGCTCGGCACCTTTCCGCTCGCCAAGGTCCTGCGCCGTGCCCCGGCCCGGATTGCCGCCGACCTGGCCGGCAGGTTGAAGCTCGATTGTGTCGAGGAGGTCAAGGCGACCGGACCGTATCTGAACATCAGGTTGCACGGGCCGACCCTGTTCAAGTCCCTGGTCGCATCCGCCCTGCACCCCGACCGTCCCTATGGCCTCTCGGACGCCCACAGGGGCCAGCGGGTCCTGGTCGAGTTCTCCTCGCCGAACACCAACAAACCGCTCCACATCGGCCACGTGCGCAACATCGTCCTGGGCTGGTCGATCTGCAGGTTGCTCGAGGCCGTGGGCTACGACGTGATCAAGGCCTGCCTCGTCAACGACCGGGGCATTCACATTTGCAAGTCCATGACCGCCTACCGGCACTTCTTCCCAGGACAGACCCCCGAGTCACGCGGCCAAAAGGGCGACCATTTCGTCGGCGACTGCTATCTCGCCTATGGCAAGGCCCTGGCGGCCGAGCGCGACGCACTCGCCGCACGGCTCGAGCAGGAAGGGGCCGACCCTGCCACGGTGGATGAACGGCTGGAAAGCGAGTCGGCCCTGGTCCGGGAGACCCGGGACATGCTCCGCCGGTGGGAGGCCGGGGACCCGGAGACCAGGGAACTCTGGCGCACGATGAACGGCTGGGTCTACGCCGGGTTCGACGAGACCTATCGCAGGCTGGGCATCCGGTTCGACAAGACCTATCACGAGAGCGAGATCTACCAGCGAGGACGCGAGATCGTGCTTGACGCCCTCGAGAAGGGCCGTGTCGAGCGTGACGGCGACGGATCCGTGTTCATCGATCTCTCCCACGCCGGCCTGGGTCACAAGGTGCTGCTGAGATCGGACGGCACCTCCCTGTACATCACCCAGGATATCGGTCTCGCGGTCCAGAAGTGGGAAGATTTCAGCCCGGACCGGTCCATCTACGTCATCGGCAACGAGCAGAACCACCAGATGAAGGTGCTGTTCGCCACCCTGAAGACCTTGGGCTTCGCCTGGGCGGATGGCCTGGAGCACTTCTCCTACGGCATGGTGTTCCTACCCGACGGCATCATCAAGACCCGGGAGGGCAACGTGGTCGACGCCGACGACCTGATGGATGAGATGTTCACCAAGGCCCGGGAGAAGGCCATCGAAACGCTCGCCGGCGACGCCAACGACTGGGCAGGGACCCCCGGCGACACGGAAATCGAGCGCCGGGCCCACATCGTGGCTCTCGGCGCAATCAAGCACTACATGCTCAAGTACAACCCCAAGAAGGAGTTCACGTTCTTCCCCGAGGAATCCATCCGGTTGACCGGCGATACCGGTCCCTACGTCCAGTACACCCACGCGCGTATCCGAAGCATCTTGCGCAAGGCAGAAGCGGAAGGATTGTCCCCGGACCAGGCAGAAGCAGAGGGTGGCTACGAGGCACTCGGGAACGACGACGAGCGAGAGGTCGCCCGCATCCTGCTGGCCTTCCCCGCTGCGGTCGAGGGCGCAGCGCGCTCCCTCAGCCCATCCATGATGGCCAAGTACCTGACCGAACTCGCGTCAGCCTTCAACCGCTTCTATCACGACCACAGCGTGCTTCACGCAGACACTCGAGCACAGAAGGCCGGCCGCCTCGCCCTGTCCGCCGCGACACGCACCGTGCTCGAGCGGGGGCTCGACCTGCTCGGCATCGAAGCCCCGGAAGTGATGTAGGGGTCCGCAACACCTACTTGAACAGCCTCGAGTAGGCGTCGAGCAGGCTCCTGATCCCGTCGATCGGGTCCTCGTCCGCTCCAGAACCCGGTGCCACACGCCGCGCGATGGCCTTGAACACCATCTCGAGAGGCCCCTCCTCCCGCTCCTCGTCCGGCGCCGGCAACGCCACGTCGAACCGCAGGCAATCGCCGTCGTCGACCATGACCGCATGGGCATCCTCGAGCATCCGCTGGACCGGCACGTTCTCCTTGAGGACGTACCCGCGAAACGCCTTGATCCCGTTCGCCACCGCCGATCGGACGAGCGACTTCAACAGCAGGGTCCCGACCCCTCGCCGCTGGTAGGCGTCGATCACCACCACCGCCGCCTCGGCCACATCAGGCGCGTCGTCTAGCCGCCTGTACCGGGAACTGCCAATGGGTACGTCGTTCGGCGCACCCGCCGCAACCGCCCCCCAGGCCATGTGATCCCGGTAGTCGAGGCCCGTCAGGACCCGGAGCTGCTCCTCCGTGAAGCTGCGAATCGGCGCCATGAACCGGCGATACCGCGACTCGAGGGACATCTGCTGGATGCCTTTCTGTAGCAAGTCCCGGTCTTCGGCAACAATCGGTCGAATCAACACCGAAAAACCGTCGCTCAGCGTGTGAAGGCGGGCTCGAGGAAACGCCGCGCCTGCCTCCGGCCTGAGCGTCAGCACCGGACAAGGCGCCCGGGCGACGATACGCTCGGCAACACTTCCCAGCAACACGTGCGGCAGCCCGGTAAGGCCTCGAGTGCCCATGACAACGAGTTGTGCCGCCTCCGCCTTGGCGAGAATCGTGCGCCGAATCCCCCCTGAAGCGATCTCGCCGGCCAGCCGCCAGCGGCTCGCCTCGGGAACGTGGTTGATGAGCGTCCGCATGTCCTCGAGCAACGGCACAGGCGGATGGGAGGGGGGCAAGGGGACTCTTTCCCCAGGAACGATGGTGACCGGAGCAGGCGGGGCCTCCCCCCCGGACTTCCAGACATGAAGGATACGAACCGAGGCGTCGAAGTGTTCGGCGATCGCAACAGCAGTGACGAGAATCCGGGCGCAACACGGTGAAAACTCGGTAGGGCACAGGATCTCGTCCACATCGCAGCGCACCACCGATGAAGTCGCGGTCATCGTGCGACCTTTCTCCTGGAAACCGGAAGGGTATCACGCCCCCTCGCGTCCCCAGGTGCCGCGCCCCCCGGCGACGAGGCTACCAGGACGGCGCGATGTCGTTCTTGTCGAGAGGATAGATGTAGGCGAGCTTGAAAGCCTTTCGCTTGTCGCCTATCTGTCCTTGAGCCGTGAATGCCAACCAGGACTGTCCATCGGGGGTCGTGACAATCGACGTATCGCCGTTGTTCTGGGTCCCGGTAGAGATGATCCGCGTCTTCGAAGGGTCGCTGACGGATACGAGCCGTATGGGGTTGAAATGCTCGGGATCATCCTTGACGACGATGAGCTTCTTTCCATCCGGCGACCATGTCGGCCCGAGCCGGTCGTTGGGGATGATACCCTCCATCACGAGCCTGGGGGCGGCCCCGGGAACAGGCGCCATGACGTAGACGTCATAGCGTTCCTTCGCTGTGCGATTGGAGTAGAAGGCGATCTGCTTCCCGTTGGGCGACCACGAAGGCTTCGTCTGGATCGACGGCCAGTCGGTCAACTGCACCACGGAGCCCTTGGGGTCGCCGATGTCGCGAATCAGGTACAGGTTGTCTCCGCCCTTGGAGTAGTGCTTGACGAACAGAATCTCCCTGCCGACCCTGCTCCACGCGGGATACCATTCGGTGGACGCCGCGTCATCGGTAAGCTGCACCGGGGGCTGCTCTATCGTGTTGATATCGATCAGGTAGAGATCCCCTTCACCAGTCCGGGAGGAGGTGAACGCGATGAGCTGACCGTCGGAGGACCACGCTGCCATGCCATCCGCGGCGGGATGGGAGGCGATACTGCCGCCCACGGAAAGGAAGATGTCGAAGTTCTTGTCGCCTCCCCCGCTGGCTGCATAAGCATACAGGTCCGGAGACATGGGCGACCAGGCGAGTTCGTAGGTCACCGGGCTCTGAGCGCCGCTCACCCCGAAGTCGCTCAGCAGACCGGCCCCGCCGGAAGCTGCGTCCACCTGCGTTTCGCGACCACTCGCGATCTCGTAGATGTACAGTTCGATCACCCGGCGTTCGAAATAGTTGACCTCGTAGGCCACCCGCTTGCCGTCCGGGGAGATGATCGGAGTGAAGCAGTTGCCCTCGTGCTGCCCGGAGATCCTGCGAGGCGATCCTCCGGCGAAAACGAGTGCTGGTGTCATCGAGGCGATCAGCAACAGCGACCACGGTCGGAATCGAAAACGAATGGCTATCATGAATCACCTTGAGGTTCCAACATCGCTCAGAATGTGAGATTCGCACCGGCCAACAGTTCAACCCGCAACGGGTGCACCACGGCGCCACCCGCTCGATACGCGATCGTCATCGCGTCGTAGCCCACGTAGTGCCCGGTCCCATCTTCCACGCTGCCCACGATGGCGTAGTGGGCCTGGAGCCCCAGGCTGCCGGTGAGGATCATGTTTTTCGAGGCACGTTCGTAGGCGAGGCCGGCCCGCAGGACCGGTCCGTGCATCCTGGTGGCCAGTGTGGCTGCAACGTTTCCGCTGCCATCGGTGGCGTCCGCGCACAAGAGGACCTCCTTGCCGGACTGCTCCTCGATCGTGGCGAGGCAATTGGAGAACCGGGCGGCAGGTCCTTCGCCGAGGCCATAGCCTATGGCCGACGTTGCGGCCAGGCTCGCTGCCAGTGGGACCCGCAACGTGGCCAGCGCGCCGTAGGTCAGGGCGCCGTTCGCCGAGGTGGCGCCGAGGTCGTAGTTGAACTTGGCGAACGCCCCGACGCCAAGCCTCGAGGTGATGGCGTAGCCCGCCGTCACGTCCGCCACGGCCCCCATGGTGCTGTCGTTCTCCGAGGAGGTGGCCAGGGAAAGCCCGGCACCGGCGCGAACCTCGAGCACGATGCCGACCCCTTCGAACCTGGGGGGGGGCGGCTTTTTCTCGGGCTTCGGCTTCGCATTTTCGGCGTTGAACCCGGCGTTGACCAGCATCTCTTTCCCCCCTTCGACAACGAACTCCTGGCCGTAAAGCCTGTAGCGCCCCGAAGGCAGGTACATGATCCAGGGAAGGCTCCGCCGCTGGTCCGCCAGAGGCTCGACCTTGTCCTTGTAGTAGGCCTTGATATCCTTGTCGAGGATGGGGTCGAGCCTCTCGAGTTCCAGGTAGCCCTCCGAGAGTTCACCCGGACCGGCCTGGAATTCCACCTTGCCGAAGTTGCGACGCAAATACTCCAACACGTTCTGCGCGGCCCGCTTCTGCTCGATACCTCGAGCCAACGTGCGGGCCCGCTCGGTCATCTTGAGAGCGCACCCGATGTCATGCTCCCGGAAACAGGACTGGGCGAGAAGGATGTGCGCTTCGTAGCTCGTCTGTCCTTCCTCCGACGTGATCGCACGCCGGAGCTGCTTGATGGCCTCGCGGTACCACTTCTTCTTGATATACACTCGAGCCTGGTCCAGCGCGGTGTCGAACTCCACGTCCTGGGCGTGTGCCAGACCCACGCCTCCTACGAGGAGAAGCGCCCACGGTATCAGTCTCGCAAGCTGCCGGCGTGTGAACATGTCTTCCTCTCCACGCTGGAATGCCACCACTGGCTCGCCCACACAGGCAGGGCACCGGCAACCCGGTACCGCGGCCGTGGGATCTGCGCCGGCGAGGCAATCGGACGCAGCGCATGTCGCCCGCCGCGCGGGCGTAACCACTCGGATGATAGCAACATCGCCGCCGGACGGGCAAGGACAAACTCTCCGCAACCCACCTGTCCGCTCATCGTGCGCCCCACTCGTTGATGGCGTCGCCAAGGGACACCAGCCCCAGGATGGTGATCAGAATCGCGGTCGCCGGGGCGATGGCGAACACATATTGTCCCTGCAAGATATACTCCCGCGCCTGTGCGAGCATGTTTCCCCAACTGGGGTCGGGTTCCTGGACGCCGAAACCGCCCAGGTACGACAGGCTGGTTTCGATCAGGATGACATAGCCGAACAGGTAGAGCAGGTGCTTCAGGATCGGCGGCAGGCAGTTGTACCAGAGGATATGGTAGAATAGTACCCTGCCATCGGACAGTCCATGCACCTTGGCCGCTTCGATGAACTCCGTCGATCGGAAGTAGAGCACCTTGCGGTAGACGGTCTCGGCCACCTGCGGCAGGTAGACCAAGCCGGTCAGGGCGGCGATGAGGTACATGCCGCCCTCGACGATGGAACAGACGAGCAAGATCAGGATGAACCTCGGGAAGGCGGTGATGAGCGCGGTCACATAGCGAAACGTGCCGGCGAACACGCCTCCGTAGAAGCCGCTCAGCCCTCCCCCGACGATGCCCCCGATGGCCGCCAGCGCGCAAGCGGCAAGACCCGGGAAGTAGAACGCTTCGGTGCCATGCAGGATCCGGAGCAGCGTATCCCGCCCCACCTGGTCCGTGCCGAGGGGGTGCTCGAGGCTCAGCGGCGCGAAGATGCGCGCCATGTCCACGTCGGCAACAGGGTCATAAGGCCACACCGCGTCATAGATCCGGATCAAGGTCAACGCCAGCAGGACGGCCACGCCGAAGGCTGCCTTGGGACGACGAAGCAATGTCAACACGTTCCACATATTGCGGTACGACTATCCCCCGGGCCAGGGTCCCGCCGGCCAGGCCGTTTCAGGACTCCCTGACCCTCGGGTCCACGGCGACCTGCAACAGGTCACCGGACAGGTGCAAGAACGCCACGAGCGCCGCGACCAGGAACGTGATGGCTATCACCAGCGGCACGTCCCGCAGGTTGGCGGCACTCCAGATCATCATGCCTATCCCATTGATATTGAAAACATACTCGACGACGACCACGCCGCCGAGGAAAAAACCGGCCTTGTTGACGAACACCGTCATCGTGGGCACCAGGATGTTGGGGACGAAATGCCGCCAGAAGCTCCCGCCCCTGGCTCGAGTCGAGACCATGAACTCCTGCCGGACGAGCTGCGTCACCTCTGACTCGAGGTGCAACAGCACATCGGACAGCGTACCGTTGCCGACCGCGAGCGTGACGACGGCGAGCGCGTACTTGAGCAGCGTCTCTTCGGCGGGAAGCGCGAACCAGGCCGGTCGTCCGATGACCCCCCGTTCCATCAGGGCATAGACAGGCACATTGAAAGCCATGATCAGGAGGTAGCCCAGCAGGAACAAAGGAATCACTGAAAGCAGATGGGCACTCGAGCCGATGACCTTCTTGATCCACGGCAAGCCATCGAATCGAAACAGGGCGATGAGCAGGAAGGCCCCGCCGAACGTCAGCGCCAGGGCAGGGACTATCAACTTGGTCGTCTTCCAGATGGCGGGGCCGATAAGCACCGACACCCGCTCCCCCTGCCGCAGAACCCACGATTCCCCGAAATCCAGCCGAAAGACGTTGCCCCACCAGTGGAGATACTGCGACACCAGCGACCGGTCCAGGCCCAGCATGGCCTCGAGCTGGGCACGCTGTTCCGGTGTATCCGTGATCTGGTCGATGGCATCCCCGGGCACGGCTCGAGACAACGCGATGATGGCGAAACTCACGCCGATGAGCACGGCGAGAAAGAAGGCCACCTTCCGGGCAATCGTAAACAGCAAACCACGCATAGATGGGCCAACTCTACTTCAGCACCCAATCCTCGATGAAGGAGAAGTAGGCGAAGGGGTGGATGGTCACGTTCTGGACACGCGTCGAGATTGCCGAGTAGCTGTCCAGGGTCCACAAGAAGATGTACGGGATATCTTCGTTGAGAATCCGGTGCACAGAACGGTAGATCTCCTTGCGCTTCTGCGGATCTATCGTCTGGAGCCCCTCCTGCAGGAGACGATCGACCTCCGGATTTCGGTACGATACGAAGTTCTTGGCTCCCTTGGAATGGAACTGCTCGTAAATATCCTCCTTGGCATCGAACGTCCAGACGGCCAGCACCATGTCGAACGCCCGATCGTGCCAGATCTTCTTCTTCCAGCTCGCGTCATTCTCCCAGCTCGGCTCGAGCTTGATGCCGGCCTTGGCGAGTTGCGTCTGCAGATTGAGGACCACCTCGCGCGCGCTGTCCTGGTTGCGCGGCACGCTGAGCTTGAGCTGGAGCGGCTTTCCGCCCCGCTCCCAGTACTCGGCACCTCGAGTGAACCCGGCCTCGGTGAGCAGTTGCTCCGCACGCGGCAGATCGAGGTGCGCAGGCTTCACGTCCGGATCGTGGTTGTAGTAGGGGCTGGACTTGACGTAAGGACCAGACAAAATGTCGCCCGTGCCAATCGGCTTCAACAGCTCCTCGATATCGATGGAGCAGGCGATGGCACGTCGGACCCGCTTGTCCTTGAGCACCGGATTGCGGAGGTTGAACCCGAGGTACCACCAGGAATTGGTCTGGTATGGGTACAGTTCGATCTTCCGGTTCTCCTCGAGCGCGGCAACGTCCTTGGGAAGCACCTTCACCACGAGATCCAGACTCTCGTACTTGAGCAGGTTGGCCTGCTGGCTCTTGTCCGGGATCTCCTTCATCACGATGCCCGGTATCGAGATAGGCTTGGGATAGTGCTCGTTGCGCTCGAGCGTGATGGAGTTGTCGTCACCGAAGTGGGTGAGAACGAAGGGGCCGGTGCCGATAGGACGATTCTTGAACGGGTCGTTCCGCTTGACATAGGAGCCCGACCGGAACTTGTGCGCCGGCAGGATCTGGAAGTCGAGCTTCCGTTCCGGGTAGTCCTGGGGCTTCAGGAATACCAGGTGCACGGAACGTTCACCCGTGGCCGTGGCTGTCTTGATGAACGACACCTGACGCGCGTTGGGACTCAGCGTCCGCTTGTTAGTGTAGGCATGGATCGTGAACACCACGTCCTTTGCAGTCAGCGGCGCCCCGTCCTGCCACACGATGTCGCTTCTCAACGTCAAGTCCATGGTCGTGCCGCCCTTCTTGAATACGTAGTCCTGAACCAGCGACGGGACCATCTGCAGCTCGTAGTTCTCGCGGAACAAGCTGTCGAATATCAGCTCGTTCATCCGGATCTCGGACATCGTCGTGGTGAACAGCGGGTTGACGATCCTCGGCGCGAGGTCTTCTGCATACCGCAACGCCTTCTGTGCACCCTGGGCACCGACCCTGCTACCCGGCACGACATAGACGGCGAGCGCGACAACCAGGACAAGCAACGAATGCCTGCTCGATTTCATGATTGGAAACTCTCCCCTAGACCGTTACACAGGACCGCCTCAGTCCTGCTGCCCCGTTCGACCTGCTTGATCCACCGTGCCCAGAACACTGAGGTTCCCCAGCGTCTCCTGGACGAGCCAACACTCTGGATAACGCTCCACCAGCCGGTAGAAGTAGTTCATGGCCTCTCGATACCGGCCAAGTGCACAGTAGACACGGGCGATGTCCACGAACAATCCGGGCTCGTTCCGATAGGTGAACCCGTCTCGATCCTTCTCCACGACATGTTCCAACAAGTACAAGGCGTCCAGCAGCCGGCCACGCGCCATCAGCCGACCGGCACTCAGCCGCATCGCCCGCGCGGCGTCGGTCTCTATCGTCTCGAGACCGAGAACGGTCTCCGCCCCTTCCCCGCCGACCTCCCCGGCCAGGCGCCGCCCGATATCGACATAGCGCTGGGCCAATGCCACGACCAACCTCGTCTCCTTGCGGTCCGCCTCGTCGTGTCCCGCTACCGCGGGTTCGATCGTCTGCGCGAAGGTGTCCAGCAGCCCTCTCCCAGACGCTTCCCCACCCCGCAGCCAAGCAGCGTAGGACGCCAGGTCCGCCGGGGTCGGGTACTGGGAGAACAGAAACACGGGCAGCGTGCTCGAGTCGACCACGGAAGGCAAGTCCGCACCGGAAGACAACGGCCTCCCGAGCACCCGTTCGGCCCTCATGCGATAGATTCCGGCATTGGGGACGGATTCGAGTACTTCAAGGGCCCTCGTGGCATGTATGGTGGCAAAGGTCTTGAGAACCAAGGGGTCGTAGTAGCGACGCACCACGCTCCCGTGTGCAAGCGCCACCCGCTCCTCGTAGTCCGCCTGTTTCGGGTCGACCCGCGCCAGGATGCTGCTGGCCTGGTCCACGTCGCCGAGCAGGGCCGCCGCATAGGCCTGGTTTCGCTGGGCGTAGGCGGACTCCCCACCTTCTGCCGCGCCGCCTGCCTTTGTTTTCCGTCCCAGGGCCTGCAGGATCCTCGCCCGCGCAACGGCCGCTTTTGCCTGACGCCACGCCTTGGCACCGCCCGCCTCGAGGGCCAGGCCCGAAATCAACCGGGCGGCCTCGGGAAAACGGGAGATGCCGGGGTCCGCCCACATTCGGACGGCGCCATCCACGTCGCCGTTGTGCGCCAGGACGGCACCTTCCAGCACGGCTGCGACGGCGCCCATCGGGCCGTCACCGGCTGCCTTCCGGTATCGCTCCAGGGCCGGGACAGCCATGTCGAAGTCGCCCCTGTGGAAGGCGTTTTCACCTGCCATGAAGTCGAAGAAGGGCGTCCTGGGGACCCGCCCAGCGTTCTCCTGCCACATGTCGAGATACTTGCGGTCTGCCTCGAGCGCACGTTCGAACACCTGTAGATAGAGTTCGGCGAGCGCCAGGTGGGTCCTGGCGAGGCCGAGGCGTCCCCCCGGTGTCGTCGCCCCCTCGAAGGCCTCCAACGCGCCGCGATAGTCCCGGTTGTAGAACTTGACCCATCCGCCGCGGGCAGGCGGCTCCTCGAGGAGCGTCCTGAGCTGATCCGGGTGGGCAGCAAGGTAGACCGACCAGGTTGCGCGCAGTTGAACCTCGGCCGTGGCAGCGTAGTCCGGGGCCAGTTGGGCCAGGCTGTCCGAGCCGGGCTGCTCCTTGTCCGGCGGAGGACAGGCCGCGAACGCCAGCGCGCACAGGAGCCAGGCGACCGGGTGATAGTGCCTCACTCCAGCCTCCTCTTGATCTTCTCCAGCTTGGCGATGTAGTCCTTGGCCATCTGAACGCGGTCCACCTGGTCCTTTCTGGACACGTGGTTGATGTAGCGGTTCCAGATGGAAATGGCCTTGTCGAGGTATTCCGGATCCTCGGTCTCGTTGAACCGTCCTTCATAGGCCTTGGCCTGCACCTCGTACATGCGTGCCACGTTCTGGTAGTAGACCGATCGCGGCAGGCGCTGCTTGAAACGGTCGACCAGCCTTGCCTGCTCCACACTCTTGGCGTACTTCTTCGTCAACAGGTAGTACTCGGCCAGCTCGAGGTTGTACATCGGGTTGTACTGGTTCTCGGGCAGACTCATCAGTTCGGTCAACGCCTTGTAGTACTTGCTATTGTCACGATTCTTGTAGTTCATGGCCAAGAGCGCACGGGACCGGGTGAAGTTGGCATCCGACATGCCCACGGCTTCCAGGGCCGCAACATCCGCCGCGCTGAGCTTTCCCTGGGAGGCACGGGCGGAAGTCGTCTCGAATTCGGCGAACAGTTCGCTCGCCGACTTCAGCGACACCACGCTCGCCGACCGGCTGTCGCCAGGTGGCTCCACCTTTGCCACCACGACAGGTTTCGGAGTCGCCACCGGCAACGGCGGAGGCGGCGGGACGGGCGTCGCCCTCGGGGGCACAGGCGTAGGGTGCCGCGGCACCGGGGTCGGACGCGCAGGAATAGGCGTCGGCGGAGGCACGTACCGCGAGGGTCGCGGCGTCGGCGGAGGCACGTACCGCGAGGGTCGCGGCGTCGGCGGAGGCACGTACCGCGAGGGTCGCGGCGTCGGCGGAGGCCGGTACGAGTTGCTCGAGTAGGTCGTTCCAGTCGACTTGCGGGTGGAACCGTGCGACGTCCCGGTCGTGGACCTGCTGGTACTGCCTGTCGTGGAGCGTTTTTGAGACCCCGTCGTGGTGGTGGTGGATCGCGACCCGGTCGATCGGCTCGAACCGGTGTCATATCGCGATCCAGACGAGCTGTAGGTCCTGGGCGCGACTGGCTCGACGGAGGCGACGCGGGTATCAGAGGAACGCGAGGTGGTTTCGGTCCTCGTCTCGAGTGGTTGTTTTGCAGCGTCGTCGCCCTTGTCTCCGGGGGTCGAGGTACCGGGGGCCTGTGCAACGGCGTTACCTTCATCTTCGACAACGTCGACGAGCGCGGTGCCATCCAACACGCAGAAATTCTTGGATGGGGGGTACTTGCGCCCGCACACGGGGCAGACCTTCTCCGTGGCGGTAATGGTGTTGGCTGCGACGAGCTGCGTCCTGTCATAGATACAGAATAGTTCGCCGTTGAAGTATTGCCTGCCACACTTTGGGCAGATGCGCTTTTCCAGCGTCCCGCCCTGGCTCGTTCCGTTGGACGCGGCGGTATCGACGACGGTCTCCTTCTCCCCGCACCCGGCCCCGCACGAGGCAGCCAGGACCGCGGCGAGGAGCACGAGGAAAACGCCTCGGCATCGCATACGAATCGGATTGTTGATGATACCCATGGACATGTCCTCGAGCGAGCGCTCTACGCTATTCGTTTTCCACCGACTTGCCGACACCGCTCTGGGCCCCGTCGTCCTCGTCGTCGAGCGGGACCAGCGGCACGGGCTCGTAGTCCTCGAGCTTGATGGTGTCTTCGATCAATGTGATGGTGGGGATCTCCTGGACGCCTCCGTCGAACCGGAAAATCTGCGTGGTTTCGTGGTAGCCCGGCTTCCACGCATTGATGGTGTAGTCCTCTCCAGGAGACAGGGGAATCGGCGAGCCGTCGTCGGCATGCAGCCGGTCGATCTCGTACTCGCCCCACTTGTTCGAGATCAGTTCGCCGTTCCCTGGAGTGACCAGGATGGTGACCCGCTTCAGCGGCTGGTCGTTCCTGTCGACCACCCGGCCGTACATCAGGTCCCCGCTCTTGGCGACCTTGGCGCGCTTCTTTTTCTTCTTCCGCTCGGTAGCGGTTTCGTCGAAAACCAGGCCGTCCTGCTGCCGTTTCGGGCAGCCTGAGAGCAAGATTGCCGCGGCGAGGCCTAGCATGACGGCCGTGAATTCCCGGCGGGACAGCCGATTGGTCAAGAAAGTCCGCATGGTGCGCCTCTCGATCAGTGGTTCGGTAGCTTCTTGCCGCAGTTGGCGCAATAAGCCGCGCCCGGGTCATTGTCTGCACCGCAATAGGGGCACTTGACGATGGCTTCTTCGCCACCCTGCTGTCCTTCCGTGTCGAGATTCGCGCCGCAGAAGCTACAAAACACTGCGTCCGCCGGCAAGACGTGGCCGCACACGGGGCACTGTTTGTGGTCGGCGTCGACGACATCGGCCGGGGTCTTCATGTGCTGCCAGACGGCGAGGCTGCCGCCTCCTACGGCCAGTACGGCGACCATGCCGAGGCCGAGGAGCAATATCCTGCGGCCGCCCCCGGGGCGGGCCGGCAAAGGGTTGGGCGCTGCTGGAAGCACAGCGGTGCTGTCACCACTGTCCACCGTGTCATCGAAGGCCCGGGAGGTCGCCGGCGGCGCCGCCGTTCCCGGCGCGGACTCGGGGCCTGAAGGGACATCCCCCACCGGCAGGATGCGGGTGGCGTCATCGGACGCAACCGGCTGCGGCTGGGACTGGAGCGGCACCGTGGCGGGCTCCACCGTCGCATAGCTCCCGATGCGCGTCTCCTCCGGATTGAAATCCACCGGCAGGTCGGGCCCGGTGGGCGTCCCCGAAGCGAGGGAGACGTCCTGCCCCTCGCCCGGCATGGCCGTGGGCTCACGCTCCGGAACGTCCGGCGATCCGGGTTCCGGCGCGGCAGACGCTCCCGGGAACACGGCCTCCCCCCCGCCGGCTCCGAACCCTCCGTCACCTGCCTCGGCCCCCTGGTCACTCGAACAGGCCGAAGGCATGGGCATCTCGAGTTCCGTGCCTGCGTGCCCGGCGCCGGCTACCGGTGGCAAGATGGGCGTTTCCTCCCCACCACCCGGGGCGTCGCCACCAGGAGACGCACTCACCGAAGGCGGCGCATGGGTCGAAAATGCCCCGGGGGGAGGAGGCGCCTGGGGCTGGTGCGCAGGGGCCACCGCGTCGTCCGAAACGGAAGCGGCTGCGGCCGGCGCCTCCCCGGAAGGTACCTGCCCAGCGGCGTCCTGGCTGATGGTGGCCATTTCCCCGTCATCCGTGCCACGTTCCCCTTGGGCCGCGTCCTCCTCCCCGGCGTCGGACAGTGAACCGGTCTCCCCATGCCCCGCTGCCTGACGCGAAGCGGACTCGGTGCCGGACCGCTTCGCGGGCGGACGCTTGCCCTGCTCCTGCACGAAGCGCACGAGACGTGCGAAGAAGGTGACGAGCCGTTCTCGAGGATCATCGACCTTGAGGTAGAGCAAGAGCCGCCGGATATCCTCGGCCATCATCCGCGCGGTACGGTAGCGCTGGTCCGGGTCGGGATCCAGCGCGGTGGCCAGGATCTTCTCCGAGCCGGGCAACTGCCGCTGGGCCAAGTCCAGCCTCCGCGAGAAATCGGCCTCCCGAAGCCCCTCGAGCACCTCGAGGACGTTCTTGCCGGGAAACAGGGGCTCCAGGGTCAACATCTCGAACAGAATGACTCCGACCGAAAAGATGTCCGACCCAGCCGTCAATCGCATGCCGCCCGTGGCCTGCTCTGGTGACTGGTACTGATAGGAAACCTTGACATCCCCTGGACTTCGCTGCACCGCCTGTTCCATGACTCGAGCAATGCCGAAGTCGGAGATCTTGACCCCGCCCTTGATGGAAATCAGGATGTTGGACGGCTTGAGGTCCCGGTGAATGATGTTGAGCGGCTCCCCGTTGAAACCTCGAGCCGAGTGGGCATAGTCCAGACCATCGCAGATGTGGGAGGCGATGTAGAGGGCAGCGGCCGGCGGAATGCGGACGCGATAACGGCGGGCCGACCGAAGTATCCGGCCCAGATCGACGCCGTCCACGTACTCCATGATGATACAGTAGTCGTTGCCGTACCGAATGAAATCATAGACCTCGACGATGTTCCGATGGTGAAGCTGCCCGCCGACGCGCGCTTCCGCGATCAGCGACTGCACGAACTGGAGATCGCTCGAAAGATGGGGGAGAATCTTCTTGATCGCAACCGGCTTCTGGAACCCTTCCGCACCCTCGATTCGGCCAAGATAGACTTCGGCCATGCGACCGCTGCCGAGCTTCTTCAAAAAGTTGTACTGTCCGACCCGTTGTATTGGTTGTGACATCTCTCGTCGCCTCGAGGGGGAATTCCCTCTGCCCGGACGGCGACGGCACCGCTACGCCCCCGCGGGGCACAACAGCCCGCCACAGGATCGAGCACGCCACCGGCCGGTACCCTGAGCCAGTATCGATTGACGCGGTCGATTTGTCAACCCCGCGACTCTCCCCACGTTCTACCACACTCGAACACGCGGTGACAGATCTCTTTGCCCCTACAGGGGGATGTTGCCATGCTTCCTGCGCGGCACGTCGTCCTGCTTGTTCTCCAGGACGTCGAACGCGGCGCACAGGCGGCGCCGGAGGTTGGTAGGGTGCAGGATCTCGTCGATGAATCCCAGTTCGGCGGCCTTGTACGGGTTGGCGAACCTGCGCCGGTAGTCCGCGACCAACTCGGCTCGCTCGGCATCCGGATCGTCGCTGCGAGCGAGCTGCTGGCGGAAAATGATGTTCACCGCTCCTTCCGGACCCATCACCGCGACTTCGGCGGTGGGCAGCGCGAAGTTGTAGTCGGCCCGGATGTGCTTGCTCGCCATGACGCAGTAGGCGCCCCCGTAGGACTTGCGCATGATCACCGTCACCTTGGGCACGGTGGCCTCGGCAAACGCATAAAGCAGCTTGGCCCCGTTCCGGATGATCCCACGCCACTCCTGGTCGGTCCCCGGCAGAAAACCAGGAACGTCCTCGAGAGTCAACAAGGGAATGTTGAACGCATCGCAGAACCGCACGAAACGCGCGCCCTTGACCGACGAATCGATGTCCAGGCACCCGGCCAACACCGCCGGTTGGTTGGCCACTACCCCCACCGAACGGCCATTCAGGCGAATGAAGCCCACCACGATGTTGCCGGCGAAGTGCTCGTGCACCTCGAGAAACTCGTGATCATCGGCGATCTCCCGGATCGCGTCCTTGATGTCGTAGGGGAGATTCGGGTTGGTCGGCACCAGGTCCACAATGGCCTCGGTCGGCCGATCCGGCGGGTCGCCGGTCTCCTTGAAAGGAGGTGTCTCGAGGTTGTTGGAGGGCAGGTAGGACAGCAGTTCGCGGATCCCAGCCAGACACGACGCCTCGTCGGGGGCGGCGAACTGGGCAACCCCGGACTTCACGTTGTGCGTCATGGCTCCACCCAGATCCTCCATGCCCACCTCCTCGTGCGTCACCGTCTTGACCACCTCGGGGCCGGTCACGAACATGTAGGCCCCCTCCACCATGAACACGAAGTCCGTGATGGCCGGCGAGTAGACGGCACCGCCCGCGCAAGGCCCAAGGATCGCGGATATCTGCGGCACCACACCGGATGTGGTGACGTTCCGAAGAAATATGTCGGCATACCCTCCCAGACTCTCAACGCCCTCCTGGATACGCGCGCCACCGGAATCGTTCAGGCCGATGACCGGGGCTCCCACCTTGACCGCTTGATCCATGATCTTGCAAATCTTGCGGGCATATTCCCGCGACAGCGAACCACCGAACACCGTGAAGTCCTGAGAAAACAGGTACACGAGACGCCCGTCGATACGCCCGGTACCAGTGACCACGCCGTCTCCCGGGAACTTCTGATCCGCCATCCCGAAATCGGTGCACCGGTGTACGACGAACCTATCGATCTCCTGGAACGTCCCGGGATCGACAAGCAGATCAATGCGCTCTCTCGCAGTGAGCTTCCCTGCGTCGTGCTGCCGCTTGATCCGGGCCTCCCCACCCCCAAGCAGCGCGACCCGATCCTTCTCGGCGAGAACCCGTAGTTTCTCCTCCATCGTCTCCATTCCCACCTCCTCGGGAAAGTTGCGCTCGAAGCGTGGTTTATACGCCAGGGAAGGGCTGGCTGTCAACCGGGAAGCGCGGGAAGGGGGAAATTGCTGAAGCCAGGCATCGGACACAGCGGACCAAGGATGGCACCCAGGCGTCAGGCACCCGAAACCGGCTACCGTCCCTGTCTCAGGGCTCATCCGTGTTGCCACGAATGGCCCCCTCCTACCGTCCCGGGCAGGTGTCCATCATCGAAACGTTCGACCGAGCGCTCGAGGACCAGGCGGCGGGGCGATGGGGCCAGCAGAGGGAAGATCAAGCCCCGCACCGCCTGGCGCCCCCTCTTCGTCTGCCACGCCGAAAGGTTCGGCGTCATCCTTCAAGCCGCCAACGGTTTCACGCGGAAATGAAATGCACTGGCCGCATATCAACGGAGGCGTGCATCCCGGAGCAATCCCTGTCGATGCTCCTGACAGCACAAGGCGCAAATGGCTGTGCGCAGCCGCAAAGGCCTTGCAAGCACGGGGCACACGAACGCCTTTGCACTCCCAACACCCTTGCAACGCGGATGGCTCGGAATGACAAAACGGTTGCCCTTTCCATCCGACCATGCTAGCTTGTGTCAAACAGAGACGTGACTGCTGGAAATCTTCCCGTCTGCATCCGCGGCCGTTGCCCGCTGTTCCCTGCCCGCTGCTCCCAACTGCCCATGCCGTGCGTTCCCCCACGAGCCGATGTCGTGGCGCCTGCTGGCCCGTGTCCGGCCGTCGCGATGGGAGGTCGGTTTTCATTGCGTGCCGCCGTGGCCGGACCAGGGTGGGGCGAGCCGGTACGAAGCGCCCGGCATGACGCCTCCGACAGCCGTTCGCCCTGGCCCTCTCCGCGCGGCGCGGTGTCCAAGGGAGGTCGGAATGATGAGAAGCGGTGCATCGAAAGGGTGCGAAACGGCGCTCTCCGGGCGCGACCAAGTGGCGCGTTCGGTCCTCTTGGCGGCCTGGATGTGGATCTTGGCCGGGGGATGTTCTACCGAGCCCACCCCCCTTCCTTTTGTCGAGGTCACCTGCGGTGATGGCACCACCGAAATCGTGCCGGACCAGGACGAAGATGGCATCCCGGACGAGGCCGCCTGCGACTGGGACCCGGAGCGGGTCGATTGCGACGACACGGATCCCGGGGTGGGATATCCTGTCACCGGGTACCCGGACCAGGACGGTGACGGTTACACGCTCGGCAGCGAGGAAACGACCTGTCCCGGCCAGTTCCCGCCCCAGGAGGCGCCCAGCGCGGATATCGACTGCGACGACGCCGACCCGGAGGTCCATCCGGGTGCGCCCGAGGTGGCCTACGACCAGGTCGACCAGGACTGCTCGGGCAGCGACTTGACCGATGTGGACCGGGACGGGTTCGACGCCACGGCCGCGGGAGGGACCGATTGCGACGACGCTGACCCGGAGGTCCATCCGGGCGCGGAGGAGGTCTGTAACGGCGCCGACGACGATTGCGACGGCAAGGCCGACGACGCGGATGCCGGAGGCGTGTCCGGCGCGACCGACTACTACCGGGACCAGGATGGCGATGGCTACGGCGCCGGTCCCGCCCGGTCGCTGTGCGCGGCGCAGGGCCTGTACACCGCGACCGAGGATGGAGACTGCGACGATACCGACGCCTCCTCCCACCCCGGGGCGGAGGAGAGTTGCGACGGCGCCGACAACGATTGCGACGGCACCGTCGACGACGGGGTGGGAGACACCTACTACCAGGACGCGGATGGGGACGGCTACGGCGACGCTGGAGCCGCCACCCAGGCCTGCTCGGCCCCGGCCGGCTACCTCTCGGACGACACCGACTGCGACGATACCGACGCTTCCGTCCATCCAGGCGCCACCGAGTCCTGCAACGAGCGGGACGACGACTGCGACGGGGACGTCGACGAGGACGTCGAGACCACCTACTACCTCGATGGTGATAGCGACGGCTACGGGGTCGCCGCGGATAGCTTCGACGCCTGTTCACCCCCTGCCGGCTACGTGGAGACCAGCGGCGATTGCGACGACACCGATCCGGACGCCCACCCCGGCGGGACGGACATCTGTGGCGACGGGATCGACCAGGACTGCTCCGGGGCGGATACCTCCTGCCAGGACGTGGACGACGACGGAGACACCTATTCCGAGAGCGACGGCGACTGCGACGACGCCGACGCTTCCGTCCATCCGGGCGCCACCGAGTCCTGCAACGAGCGGG
>JAJRTE010000131.1 GCA_024278455.1 Myxococcota bacterium | reverse complement strand
GAGGAATTGGCTGATGTCGCTCCAGGGCTGGTAGCGGGGGTGGGCGATGTTGGTGGCGAAGAGGTCCAGGTCGCCGTCGTTGTCGATATCGCCCCAGTCCGCGCCGAAGGTGTTGCCGCCATAGATGGCGTAGAGGGGTGTATCGCTGGTCGGGTCGTGGCTGACCCCGTGTTCGGCGCCGACCTCGGCGAAGTGGTCCCCACGGTTTTCGAACAGCAGGTTGTGGCCATAGCCGTAGTTGCTGACGTAGATGTCGGCCAGGCCGTCGTTGTTGTAGTCGGCCCAGACGACGCCGTAGCAGGGGAGGCCGCCTTGCTGGGCGTCGGTGGTGACACCCCAGGCCTCGGCCCGGTCGCTGAAGGTGCCGTCGCCGTTGCCGAGGAAGAAGCGATCGAGGACCGCGGGCGGGTCCGGGTAGTGGATGAGCCAGTTGCCGTAGTAGAGGTCGAGGATGCCGTCTCCGTCAGCGTCGCCGAACGCGCTCGATGTGGCAGGTTCGGTCTTCTCCACGTCCGGGACATGGATGGCCGAGAAGGTGCCGGAGCCGTCGTTGAGGAAGACGAGGTTGACCAGGTCTTCCTCGGAACGGCCGTCGCAGTCGTTGTCACGGCGGTCCGGGACTTCGTCGGCGCCCGGGTAGATGGCAGCTTGGGTGTCGTCGCAGTCGCCGGTCGCTTCCGAGAAGGTGTCGCCGTCGTCGTCGATGGTGTCGGTCCCGCTGTCTGCGATTCCGTCGCAGTCGTCGTCCCTGCCGTTCTCGAGTTCTACCGCACCCGGGTAGACGCTGGCATCGGCGTCGTTGCAGTCGTCGCCGTCCTTTCCGGCCAGGAAGCCGTCGCCGTCGCTGTCGGGGGAGACGTAGGAGAGGCCGAGTGCGTCCACGTCGCCGTCGTTGTCCAGGTCGGCGAACGTCATCACGGTGGCGTGCCAGGCTTCGGGCCAGGGATCCGATGCGGGGGTGGCGAAGGTCCCAGCACCCTGGTTGAGGAACAGGTGGGGGCGGCCGTCGTTGAGCACGATGTCGTCGAAGCCGTCCCCGTCCACATCGGCGATGGTGGCCCGTTGCGACCGGATGTCGCCCCATGGCGCATCGCGTTCCTGGAACCAGTGGTCCCCCGGTGCCCAGGAGCAGAAGTGTTCGCCCTTGAGTTCGAGGCGGTAGTTGTAGCTGCCGTTCTCGTCGCCGACCCCGTACCATGCGTCGTCGAGCAGGAGGAGGGCGCGGGACTGCTCGCCGGGCGGAACGGTTTCGGCCATCAGGTAGGGCTGGTTGGCGATGTGTTCGTAGACCAGGAAGTAGTGCTGGGTCGGATGGAGAAAGACAGCCTGATCGCTGACATCGACCTCGAGCCATTGCCCGGCCTGGGAGGCGGTGACGTTGACGGTCACCGGTGTGATGAGGTCGGTGTCGTTGTGGTAGATGTCGGGCTGGGAGCGGCCGTAGTCGGACATGAGGCGCAGCCTCGCCGGGCCGTTGCCTCCCATGAACTGGACACGCAGGTGGGTGACGTGCAAGGGTTCCTCCGGGACGATTTTCATCACCTCCATGTCGCCGGGGCCGAGGATGGTATACCCGCCGACCGGTTCTCCGGACAGGACTTCGTCGATGGCTGCTTCGGTCGTCGTCGTCCAGTCGGTGCCGAGGCAGTAGCGGTCGAATTCCGGACCGGGGTCGGGTTCCACCACCGGAGTGGGCGTGCCGGTTTCCTCGCCGCATTCGTCGGCCTGGGTGGTCGTTGCCACGATGAGGGCGATCAGGGGCACAAGCGTCTTGTACATGGGAACCTCCCTTGGGTTGTCGGCGAACGGGTCGAGAAGCACGCCCGGCCCGGGTCGTTGCGGAGGAATACCGGGTTCCGCGTTCGTGTCGGCTTCAATCCCTCCCCCCACGCTGTCCGCGGACGTGATCTGGGGGGAATACCGGGTTCCGCGTTCGTGTTGAGTTCAATGTACCTGGCCACGGGGGGATTCTCAAGGTCGCGGGTCCTCGCTGGCGGGTTGACACACGGTCCGGTGGGGAGCATAGTGGGTGGGTCTGGTTTTCCGATGGTCCGTGCCTGTCCCGTCGGCCTACTTCGTGCCCGTGACTCGGGTCTTCCGGGTCCCTCCGACGGTTCGGCCGCCACGGTCGATCCGGGGGCCACGCCGGGCCGCCGATCCGCTGGACTGACGTTTTTCGAGGAAAAGAATGAACGTTGAATTGATCAAAGAGTTTCGTTTCGAAGCGGCCCACAGGTTGCCGCGCTTGCCGGAAGGACACAAGTGCCGGCGATTGCACGGGCACAGTTTCCGGGTAGAGGTTCGTGTTCGTGGCGAGGTGGACGAGTCGGACGGGATGCTGCTCGACTACGGGGTGATACGAACGGCGTTTTCCCCTGTTCACCGGCAACTCGATCACACCTATCTCAACGAAATCGAGGGGCTGGAGAACCCCACGTCCGAGACGCTCGCCAGGTGGATCTGGACCAGGCTGAAGCCGGCGCTTCCACAGCTCGAGGCGATCGTGGTCCACGAGACATGTACCGCCTGTTGTGTGTACCGTGGGGACTGAACAGGGCACAGGTGACATGGCTGTGAACAGGGAACAGGGACCCCGTGGCATGCTGAAGGCCGAGGGACGAGGCTTCGGGCGGCGGCGTAAGGCCCGCGCGCGTCGCGTGCCCGGGGGATGGGCGGGCATGGCAGCCTGCGTCGCAACGGTCCTGGCTCTCATGCCCTGGAGCAGCCGGGCCGCGCCCGACAACCCACCCGAGGTCACGGCCGTGCGTGTGCTCGGGAACATCGTCATCGACGGGCGACTCGACGAGTCGGACTGGTCCCGGGGCCAACCCGCCGCGGGATTCATCCAGACCGAGCCAGATGAGGGGAAGCCGGCGTCCCAGCAGACCGAAGTGATCGTGCTGTACGACGACGACGCGATCTATTTCGGCGCCCGGCTCCACGCTGAAGCACCTCCCACTATCCGGTTGTCGCGGCGAGACTACTACGTGCCCGCGGACTGGTTCGGCGTGCACCTCGATCCGCACCATGACCACATGACCGGGGCGTCGTTCTATGTCAGCGCGGCCGGCGTGCAGCGCGACTCGTTGCGGTACAACGACGTCCGGGGGGACTCGGACTGGAATGCGGTCTGGGAGTCCGCGGTGACGGTGAACGACCAGGGCTGGATCGTGGAGATGCGCATCCCGTTCTCGCAGCTCCGTTTTCGCGCTCGAGACAAGAAGAAGGATCTGGTTTGGGGGATAGACTTCACCCGTTCCGTCAACCGGCTGCACGAAGAGAGCGGATGGGTGTACATTCCCCTCCAGGAGTCCGGGTTCGTCTCGTGGTTCGGTCACCTGGTGGGCCTCGAGGGCGTGGAGGCGCCGCATGTCCTGGAACTCATCCCCTACGGGCTGATTCGCGGCGGCGTCGTCTCCTGGGACCGCGACGGCAATCCACTCGACCCGGTCAACGTCCCCTACGTCGATGATTTCAGTTTCGGCCTGGATTTCAGGTACGGTATCGGCTCCGCGACCACCATGACCGGCACGATCAACCCCGATTTCGGCCAGGTCGAGGTCGACCCGGCGGTGGTCAACCTGTCGCAGTACGAAGTTTTCTACGACGAGAAGCGCCCATTCTTTCTCGAGGGCTCGGACCTGTTCCGGTTTGGTGAATCGGGGGCGTCGAACAACTGGAATTTCGACAACTGGTCCCCAGATGTGTTCTACTCGAGGCGGATTGGCCGTGCGCCCCATCTCTACGGGGAAGACGGCGCCGCATTCGTGTCCCCGGTGGGCCAGACCCCGATACTCGGCGCCATCAAGCTGACCGGCAAGGGTCCCGGGGGACTGTCCTTCGCCATGTTGAACGCGCTCACGGCCCCGGTGTGGATAGACGAGGTGTTCGAAGACGGTTCCGAGTCGGCGCTGCTTGCGGAGCCGCTGTCCAACTACGCGGTGGGACGGGTCACGCAGGACCTGGGGGGAGAACGCGGCAAGGTCGGCGGGATGGTCACGTCGGTCTACAGGGATCTTCCTGCCGAAGGTGATCTCCGCCAGTTGCCGCGCACCGCCACCACCGGCGGCGTGGACGGATACCTGGTCCTGGGGGACAGGAAGGTGGTGGTCGACGCCTACGTGGATGGGTCCTACGTCGAGGGGGACGCCGGTGCGATCGAGGCGCTCCAGGGGTCGTCGGCCCGCTACTACCAGCGTCCGGACGCCGAGCACGTGGAACTGGACCCGGAAGCGACGGCCCTGTCGGGGTGGATGGGCAGGATCGCGGTGAACACGGAGGGGGGGAAGTTCGGGGTGAACGCCAAGGTCGCCGCCATAAGCCCGGGCTACGAAGTGAACGACATCGGCTATCTGCGCCGGGCGGACGTGCTCTACACGCACCTCGTGGCCCGCTACGAGCAGACCGACCCGGGAACGACCTTTCGCAACTGGTCCGCGTGGATGGGCAAGTCCCAGCAGTGGAATTTCGGGGGAGACCTGATCGACAACGGCCTCTCCTGGAACATTGCCGGGAGGCTTCTGAGCTACTGGGGAGGTTGGACCGGCGCCGGCTTCCAGTCGCCCTCGTGGGACGACAGGCTGACTCGAGGCGGTCCCTTGACACGCACGCCCGCCTGGATGTACGCCTATGGCGGCCTCTACAGCGACTCCCGAAAACCCTTGCACGGCTTCCTGGGCTTCAACGTGGCGCACAGCGCCCAGGGCGGCAGCAGCGTGGGTGGGTTCCTCTCGGCAAAATGGCAAGTCAACAGCGCCTTGCGACTCGGACTCGAACCAAGGCTATGGTACAGCGAGGACACCGCCCAGTACGTGGAGGAACTCGACACGCCGCCAGAGACCGACCCGCCAGTGAGCACGGACGCCGGCTATGTCTTTTCCGACCTCGAGAGTTGGAACATGTCGCTGACCACTCGTGTGGATTGGGTCTTGTCTCCCAGGCTGAGCCTGCAGGTGTACGTGCAACCCCTGGTCTTCGCGGCCGACTACGGCACCCTCAAGCTCCTGGCCGCGCCGGGGACCTACGATTTCATCCCCTATTCGACCCAGTCGGACGCCTACGATTTCAACTTCACGAGCCTGCGCGCCAGCGCCGTGCTCCGGTGGGAGTTCCGTCCCGGTTCCGCGTTCTACGCCGTCTGGACGTCAGACCGGTCCCATACCGAGAATACCGAGCGCTTCCGTGGCCCGATGGACCTCGCTTACCTCGAAAACGCCCTCGCCGATGACGTGTTCATGGTCAAGATGAGCTACTGGTGGGGCACCTAGCTCTGACCCTGGCACTCACTCGCAGGAAGCGCCTTGAAGGGTCAGTGGCTGGGGTTGCGTTCCTACCCGGAACGACGCCGCGTCAGGCTCCCCGTCTCCATCGCTGTCCACGTCCAGGTTGACGACTTCGGAAACCCCGTTGATACCCGTTTCGTTTTCCATGCGGATGATGTCCTCGAGCGTCACGTAGCCCTCCATGGCGAAGGTGTCCATACTCGAGATCGCGCCCGATGTGATCAGGGTCCCGGTCAATTCCGGCTCCGTGACGTAGAGATTGATACCGAACGTGCCGACATAGATGGGGAATATCGCCGAACCACCGTTGCAGAGCCATGCCCCGCCCGTGTCCACCGTGCAGCCGAAGAACCTGGAGGTGAAGCCCTCCTCCCGCAGCACGTTCACATCACCCTCGCCGAGTTCGTATGCACCCAGCGTGGAGGTCAGGGACGACATGGGGAAGGTGTCCGCAGGGACCGTGTTCTCCAGCATCAGGACGACGGGGTAGTCGTTGCCGTAGTATTCGATCAGGCTGTTGAGGACGTTGGCCGCCACGGGCCCTTGGCCCAGCCTTTCGATCGACGTGGCGTAACCCACATCGATCGTTACCCCGCACGGCCTGCGCGTGGTGAAGCAGGCCACGTGCCTCACCGGCCATACCGCCGGCACCTCGGGCTGGTAGTCGATTTCGGCCGTCATGCAGTAGTCGGTATCAGGCTCCATGGTAGGGGCGAAACTCACCCAGGTGGACGCCAGGTAGAGGGTTTGCGGGAGGACATCCCCGTACTGGCTCACGATGGTCACGTGCATCTTGGACAGCTCCCCCTCATAGGTTTCGCTGAAGTAGACCACTCCCTTGAGACCCGTGGGGGCCACGGCCTGGTAGCCTTCGTCGGGCGTCGTGCCCACGATCTTGAACGTGGGCGCTGGCGCAGGATCGGGTGGCACCGGACCGCACACCCCGTCTCCATCCGGATCGTCCGGTGCATCGTCCGGGCACGGGTCGCAGATGTCCCCGACACCATCCTGGTCACGATCCATCAGGGTTTCGTTGAACACGTCGTCGCAGTTGTCCACGTCGGCACAGTATCCGTCGTGGTCGGCGTCGTCGTCCGGGTCGTAGGGGCACTCGTCGCAGGCGTCGCCCGTCCCGTCTCCATCCGTGTCCGCCTGGTCCGGGTTGCTGTGCGCCGGACAATTATCGGGCTCGTCGCACACCCCGTCGCCGTCGCTGTCGAGGTTGGAAGGATCGGTCGGGCAGTCGTCGCAGAGATCGCCCAGGCCGTCCTGGTCAGAGTCCTTCTGGTTGGCGTTGGCATCCCCGGGACAGTTGTCCACGTCTCCACAGACACCGTCGCTGTCCGCATCGTCGTCCGGGTCGTAGGGGCAGGGGTCGCACGCATCCCCGGCACCGTCCTGGTCGCTGTCGTCCTGGTTGGGATTGAACTGGCCGAGACAGTTGTCCTCGCCGTCGCAGACCTCGTCCCCGTCACCGTCGTTCAGCACGTCGTCAGGGCAGATGTCGCAGACATCGCCGATGCCGTCCCCGTCCCAGTCGTATTGCTCGGAGTTGGCATCGGTGGGACAGTTGTCGGCCGACTCGCACACCCCGTCACCATCCGCGTCATTCTCCGGATCGACGGGGCAGGCGTCGCATGCGTCACCCAGGCCGTCCTGGTCGCCGTCTTCCTGGTTCGGATTGCTCGCGTCCGGGCAGTTGTCGATGTCGCCACAGAGACCATCGCTGTCGGCATCGTCCTCCCCGTCGTTCGGGCAGGGGTCGCAGGCGTCGCCAGCGCCGTCGCCGTCGCTGTCAGCCTGGTCCGGGTTGGACACGGCCGGGCAATTGTCGGCATCGTCGCAGAACCCATCGTTGTCCGCGTCGGAGTTGACGCCGGTGGGACAGGGATCGCAGACATCTCCCATCCCGTCTTCGTCACCATCCGCCTGATCCGGGTTCGCCTCGGTCGGACAATTGTCGGTGGCCGAGCAGACGCCGTCGCCGTCGGGATCGTTGTCCGGGTCCCCGGGGCACGCATCGCAGGCGTCCCCCACCCCGTCGCCGTCGCTGTCAGCCTGGTCCGGGTTGGATACGGCCGGGCAGTTGTCCACGTCCGCGCAGTACCCGTCCTGGTCGGCGTCGTTGTCGGGATCCGTCTTGCAACCGTCGCAGGCATCGCCGAAGCCGTCCCCATCCGCATCCGCCTGGTCGGGATTGGCGACCATGATGCAGTTGTCGTCGAAGTCGATGACACCGTCCCCGTCGGCGTCCGGTGGGGTCGTGTCGTCATCGTCGCCAGCGGTCGCGTCGTCATCATCGCCAGCGGTCGCGTCGTCATCGTCGCCAGCGGTCGCGTCGTCATCGTCGCCAGCGGTCGCGTCGTCATCGTCGCCAGCGGTCGCGTCGTCATCGTCGCCAGCGGTTGCGTCGTCATCGTCGCCGCTGGTGGTGTCATCGTCGTCGCCGATGGTGGTGTCGTCGTCGTCGCCGATGGTCGCGTCGTCATCGTCGCCGATGGTGGTGTCATCGTCGTCGCCGATGGTTGCGTCGTCGTCGTCGCCGATGGTTGCGTCGTCATCGTCGCCGATAGTGGTGTCATCGTCGCCGATAGT
>JAJRTE010000130.1 GCA_024278455.1 Myxococcota bacterium | reverse complement strand
TTTTCTGGTCGAGCATCTGGTGTCCTTCGACAAGGATATCGATCTTTCGGCTGATGTCTTCCAAGAGGATTTCGAACCGTTCCATTCCCATGCCTTCTCCAGTGCCAAGGATATCGACCAAACCCCGGCCTCCGCCCCCGTCGCGACATCGACTCGTGCAAGAAACGGCACCAGGGGATGGCCTGCCGGTTTCTCCACAGTACGCTCAAGCCTCCCTCGAGTCAACCCGAAGGTCACGGTCCCCCGACCGACCGCTTCTCGCCGGCAGCCTGCGAGCCGGCGGGCTGCGCGGACCCGGTTCCCCCGGGCGTTCCACCTTCGCTCGAGGGTGGACGGGCGTCCGGACTCCGTTTCTTGCGCACCTGCGGTGGCTGATCCGTGCGCTTCGCAGCGGCGATCTGGCGGCGCCAGGGGCGCTCAGGGGGACGCCAATCCTTTTTCACGCGCAACTCGGCCGCCATGAGCCGTGGCAGCGCGTCGTATGCCGTCTGCCACAGTGCCAGGGCCCTGTCATGCTCGCCGAGCAGCCAGCAGACATCCCCCAATCGCACGCGGCTCATCTCCCCGTAGTAGGTACCGGGCTTGCTTTCCGCGACGATGGCCAGGGAGGTGCGAGCCCGCTCGAGGTCCCGTATCCGGTAGAAATAGAGGTAGCCCAAGGCGTAGTGCACCTGCACGTTCGCAGGGTCGATCTCGAGGACCTGGAGCAAGATCTTCTCTGCCTTCCGGTACTTGCGCTTGCGCATATAGACGCGCCCCAACACCTGAAGATTGATAATGTTGTCCGGGTAGGCTTCATAGAGAGCCAGGGACTGCTCCAGCGCGTCGTCGAACCGGTGGTTCTCGTAGAAGCTGAATGCCAGGGCCAACCGGGCGAGCGGAGGCGCGAACACGCCGTGATCCCGAGCGTAGATCATCTGCTCGAGGCCTTCCTGGCGCCGGTCTGGGAAGCCCGGAAGGTTTTTGAACCAAACAGTGACGACACTCCGCCAGTAGTTGTACATGCCGAGGCCGAGGATGGGATCGACGAATGCCGGGGTCAGCTTCCTGGCGCGCTCCATGTCCGAGATGGCGATCCATCCATCCTTGATGGCACCGAGCACCTTGTCCTGCCGGTAGTTGTAGAAGCTGTTCAAGCCCAGGACGGTGCCGCGCATGAAGTAGTTCCAGGCGGGCGACTGGTCCCGGTCGAGGGCTGCGTCAATCCTGTCCAGGACCACCGCCAGCGCACTTTGGTAGGCTTGGTCCTGGGAGTAGTCCAGGTTTTCCGCCATCTGGGCCTGGGCCAGGACCGCCATGCCGAAAGGACCCAGCGCTGCTTCCGGGTACTCGAGGCTCAATGCCTCGAACGTCTTGCGTGCCTGGTCGTAGCGCCGGGCGTACACGTCCTCGAAGGCTTCCACGCCCTGTTTCAACAGGGGGTACGGGATGTCGAGCAGTCTGGCCATTCTCCAAATGTCCAGCTCTTTTGGGGTCATCTCCTCTTGGACGGCCAGCTCGAGATCACTGGCGGGCCTGCCTGCCTCGGCCGTCCTCCCCGCCCCCACGCCCTCCGGCCGCCCGGTCTCCACGTCCGTGGTAGTCGCCGCCGGCACGACCTCTTCGGGGGCTTCGTCCCACACGCCCGGAGCGGCGTCCTCCGCCGCGGGATCCGGTACTTCCGGGACGCTACCGGCGGTTTCCGGAGTCTGTTTTGTAACCTGACCCCGGGCGGATGACACGAACAGGGCCAGCCACAGGGGCAAGGCAAGGCAGAACCAGAGACCAGGGATGAAGCGGTTCATAGGCGCAGTCTTTTTTTTCCGCTGTTGACGCACTGTTCCACGTGGTCGAGGATCTCGGCCTCGAGACACGTTCCGTGGAATGCGTTGATTTCCTGGATACCCGTCGGGGACGTGACATTGACCTCGATGAGGTAGCCCCCGATGATGTCGATCCCGGTGAACAGCAGCCCGTCGCGACGGAGGGACGGGGCGAGCGCATCGCAGATCTCCAGGTCCCTCGGCGTCAGGTCGCACGACTCGACTCGAGCGCCGACGTGCATGTTCCCCCGGTGTTCGTCGTCCGCCGGTATCCTGAGAATGGCGCCTCGAGCCCGTCCGTCGATCAAGATCACCCGCTTGTCGCCTGACCTGATGTCCGGCAGGTACTGCTGCGCGACCACGTGCCGGGTCTCGTCACTGGTTGACATCTCGAGAAGCGAATTCAGGTTACGGTCGTCCTTGGAGAGCAACAGGACGCCTCGACCGCCGTTGCCATCCCAGGGCTTGACGATCATCCTTCCCCCAAGCTCCTCGAGGAAGGCTTTCAGGCCGACGATGCTTCGCGTCACCATGGTGCGAGGCACCAGGTGCGGAAAGCGCAGGGGGTACATCTTTTCATTCGCCATCTTGATACCGGCCGGGTCGTTCACGACCAGGGTCTTGCCGTCGAGCAGATCCAGGATGTAGGTGGAGAAGACGTAGTCCATGTCGAAAGGCGGGTCTTTGCGCATGAACACGGCTTCCATCTCATCGAGGTAGACGTTTCTGGGTTCCTGCAATTCAAAGTGCGGTGTGCCCCGGCCGACGAGAACCGGAAACAGCCGGGCGCCAACTCGAACGCCGTCGGTGTAGAGTTCCCGAGGATGGCCGGTGTAGACCTCGTGTCCCCGGCGCTGCGCCTCGAGCATGATGACAAAGGACGAGTCCTTGGCCGGGTCGATGGATTCGATGGGGTCCATGAGGACGGCGAACCTCATTCGTGCCCCCCGTCCGTAGCCGGCGCGGCGGGCGTTCCGCCGGCATAGAGCCCGGTATCCTCGATGTAGGCGCGCACGGCTCGAGGAACCAGGTCATCGATCGGGCGGCCGCCCGCGAGGCGTCTGCGGATATCGGTGGAAGACACGTTGGGCATCACGATGGCCGGGCCGCCGGAGTAGCCCTGGCGTCCCAACACCCGGAAGTCGACCAGGCCTTTCAATCGGTCGAAGTCCTTCCACCTCGAGGCCTCCTCGAGGATATCAGCGCCGATGATCCACTCGAACGTGTGGCCGGGATGGTGTGCGAGGAGAAACTGCACGGTGTCGATGGTGTAGCTCGTGCCACCGCGCTCCCATTCGGCCGTGGAAACGACGACGTGGCCGCCGAAGGGTGTGGCCAACAATTCGCACATCCGCACTCGAGCCGGGAAAGGTGCCAGTTCCTTGTCGAACGCATGCTTGTAGGTCGGCAACAACCAAATCTTCTCGAGCCCGGTCGTCTCGAGCAGGTAGTAGCATACGAGTCCGTGTCCGACGTGGGGCGGATTGAAGCTGCCGCCAAACAGGCCGATGTGCATAGCGAAGTCTCCGTTGCTGCGCCGGGGTGCAGCGGACGAGGCGGTATCCCTTCAGGACGCCCCGCGCGACTGCGCGGACAGCGCAGCCGCCCCCTGCCACTATGGTATTATGGCATCGGCACGCTGTTTCGCACGCCTGGTTTTCGCGATTCGGCCGGAATGTATCGAGGCAGCGGGGAGACAGGACGTGTCGCTCCATTCGTTCCATGTTGACAGGGCCATCATGGGCGACTATGGTGCAAGATAGAGGCTTTGGGTATCGAGCAGGCAGTCAGGAGGCCCGTCATGAGACGAATCAGGAACCTGCTGAAGAGGTCACGAGGATCTCAGCGGGGGCAGACAGTGACGGAGTACCTGATGGTCATTTCCGTTCTGACCATCGCGGTGCTGTTTTCCGCCCAGGCGTCGCTGGCCTTGTTCGGGTCGGCGATGGATAGATTGACATCGAGCCTGTCCACCAGCCTGACGCAGGACGGCATCCGCTTCTAGGCCTCCGGTGTGGGCGCAGGCGTGCGGTCCGGCAGCAACGGCGGCCCGACCGAAAGAGCCTCTGTTTGTCTTGACGTCAGGGATGCGCCCTGGTAG
This sequence comes from Myxococcota bacterium, assembly GCA_024278455.1. Classification (GTDB taxonomy): domain Bacteria; phylum Myxococcota_A; class UBA796; order JAJRTE01; family JAJRTE01; genus JAJRTE01. Next base: position 1,194 of record JAJRTE010000130.1, on the reverse strand, counting down.
GTATCGTGCCATCGGGGCGAATCTCGGCTTCCTCCGAACCCAAATCGTTGAAGGTGACTTTGTGCGTCGAGCAACCGTAGCAATCGCGTTTCTGTGTGGCGTCCTGTTTTTCTCCGGATCATTCGTGGTGACCGATGTCCAAGCCGGCGCTCCGGTCAGGCTGGCACTCAAGTTTCGCCCCGGCCAGAAGCTGCGCTACCGGTACCATGAGACCCTCAACTACACGCCTCCGCCCAAGTTCACGGACCTGTCCGGCTATCTCCTGGAGGCCAAAGTCGATTTCGAGATGGAAGTGAAGGACGTGAGCGACGAGGGTACGGCGACCGTCCGGATCACGTTCGACCGCGTCACGGTTCTCCTGGATGGCCAGCAGATTGCCGACTTGACGGTGTTTCCCAAGCAGGGCCGGCGGTTGTCCGCCACGATCAAGCCCAACGGCGAGACGGTCTTCTACAAGTATCTCTACCTGACCGTGAACAACGGCGGCCAGCTCGAGTACCGTGTGGCCAGAGACGGGGGGCCAATCGCGACCAGGACGGCATCCAAGCGAGGCAGCGAGAAGATCACATACGCAGCGGATCTCGACGAGGACCACGGTGTCATCCGGGACGGCCTTCCACCGACACGCTCGCTCGAATCCCCCGAACACGGCGTCTTGGCTGAGTTCAAGGTCGACCTCGTACCGGTGAAGCTATTCGCGTTCGTGAATCTGCCGACCGTGGCACTCGCGGAAGGCCAGTTCTTCTCCGTACCACTGAAGTACCTGGGCAACGAAAAGCTTAGCTACCAGGGGGAGGCCGACGTGGCCGGGTACCACGGCGCCAGGGTCCAGGCCGAGGTAACGCCGTGGACCGAAGGGTCCGAGGAGGCCGGTGGGTATCTTCCGGAGGTCACCGGCAACGTCTCATACGTCATCGACACCCTCGGCAAGCTCGTCCAGGGCAAGGCGAACCTCGCCTACAATATCGAAATCCCCGGCGTCGGATTCCAGACGGCCACATGCAAGATCGACCTGACCATGCGCAAGTAGGCCGGCGAACGGGTGACCAGGTGACCGCTCCCCGCAGGGGCATCCACGCCCACGCTCTGTCCGCCTATTGATCGGTGATGTGGAACTCGACACGGCGGTTGGCGGCTCGAGCTTCCGGGGTCGTGTCGGGGATCAGGGGTTGGCTTTCGCCGAGACCGACGCTG
>JAJRTE010000129.1 GCA_024278455.1 Myxococcota bacterium | reverse complement strand
CGAGCACTTGTCCGGTGACCGGTTTCGCAACCGATTGATCCGCCCCGGTTTTCCCACCCCGCGTTGCGGGAACCGCTCCGCCGTCCAGGTCGCAGAGCGATGCGTCAGCGCTCGCGCACGCAAGGTGTGAGTACCGCGTCACGTCGGTCGGAGCACGAAGCACCCGGTGCGGATACGCGGTACTCGTTCATTGTGGGCAACTCCAGTTTGCGGACGCCCCGGTTCCAGTTTTTTTCGAGTTGCTCCCCCCACTCCCGGGATCCGAGCCCCACTCGGGTGTCGATCCTTCGACACCCCCCCCGATGGGCATTCACGATCACAACTCTCCCGGTAACAACCGATTGCGCGCGCGGCCTGTAGCGCACCACCCTATTTTCGAGTTAAGACGACACCCAGATTTACGCACCTGAGCACCTGACAAGCAAGGACGACTCGGCGATCCTTGTGCCGACCCGGCACAAGGAGGCGGCCGTGAAGCTGGATCAGGAGGCACGGATGACGATTAAGTGCTTATCTCACAAGGGACAAAGCAACCGGGAGATTGCCCGACTGTTGCAGGTGAGCGAGGGAACGGTTCGCTACCACCGGCGCAGGGAGCGAGAGGGGGCGGTGGACGGGCGAAGGCGACAGCGGCTTCTGGCCCAAGACTGGGCGGAGTCGATCGCCTACTATGTCGAGAGTCTCGATGGGGCGGGCTGGAACACGGCGGCGCTCCACGACTGGCTCGTGGCAGAGAAGGATTACCCGGGGAGTCTGCGCTCGGTGCAGCGCTACATGCAGCAACGCTACCCCAGGCCGAGGCGACGCGCCCGGCGGCGCGTGGAGACACCGCCGGGAGCGCAGGGCCAGGTGGACTGGGCCGAGTGGCGTGGGGTGTGGATCGCGGGGCGGTCGGTTGTGGCGTATCAGTTTCATCTGCGACTGAGCCACAGCCGCTATGGCGTCCGGGTGTGGTCGGCGCGCAAGGATCAGCTTTCGTGGCACCGGTGTCACAACGAAGCATTTCGGCGGCTCGGGGGTGTCCCGGCGGTTCTTCGTGTAGACAATGAGAAGACGGCGGTGGCAAGAGGAGCCGGCGCGTGGGGTGAGCTCAACTCGAGCTACCGCCGCTATGCCCGGGCGGTGCGTTTCCACATTGATCCCTGCGGCCCGCGACACCCTCAGGCCAAGGGCAAGGTTGAGCGCGGCATTCGGGGCGATCGCGGCTGGACGGAGATCCGACGCCGCCACTGGGATAGCTGGGAGGAGTTGCAGGACTACACCGACCGGCGGGCGCATGGCGAAGCGACGCGGCGGCGCTGTCCGGCCACCGGAACCGCGGTGATCGAAGCATGGGAAGCCGAGAAGGGTTTTCTTGCGCCGGTGCCGTTGTTGCCCGAACCCTTTGATGTGGCGTTGACCCGGCGGGTGGCGCACGACTGCACAGTGGCCTTCGAAGGCCGGCGCTACTCGGTGCCGTACCGGTGGATGGATCAGCGAGTCGAAGTGCGCGGGTGTGCGCAGGTGGTTCAGGTCTATGCGGGAGGAGCGATCGTGGCCGAGCATCCCCGGGGCAGCCGGGAACGCATTCTCATCACCCCGGCCCACTACGACGCCGAGCCGGGCAGATCCGCAGAGGCTCCGATGCCGCTGGGCCGAATGGGCCGGCGATTGCAGGAGATCGCCGCCCTCTCGCCCCAACAGCGGCCGTTGGATCTCTATGCTGCGCTGGCGGAGGTGGCACGATGAAGGCACAGAGCAAGCCGAAGGTAGATGTTGATGTGACCCGGGAACGCCTGGAGAAGGTGGGCCTGAGTTGGGCGGCCCAGGAGCTCGATGGGTTTTTGAGCGAAGCGGTCAAGGAGAGCACGCAGCCGCATCGCTTCCTCGATCGCCTGCTGGAAGAGGAACTGCGACACCGAGAGGAACGCCGCATGCGCACCTCGCTCACCCTCAGCGGCCTGCCGACCGGACAGACCCTCTCGAACTTCGACTTCGCCTTCCAGCCCTCGGTCGAGCGCAGCCGGATCGACACGCTGGGAACCTGTCAGTGGGTGCGCGAGAACCGCACGGTGCTCATCCAGGGGCCGCCGGGAGTGGGCAAGACGCACCTCGCAGTAGCCCTGGGCGTAAAGGCGATCGAGTGTGGCTTCGGGGTGGTGTTCTATCGGCTCGAGGAACTGCTCAGTGCGCTGCGTCGTGATGCCGAGATGCCACCGACTCGCCTGCGCCGCAAGAAGTACATCTCAACGTCGCTGCTGATCATCGACGAGGTTGGCTTCGAGCCCATGAGTCGCCAGGAGGCCAGCCTGTTCTTTCGCCTCGTAAGTTACCGTTACCAGAAGGGAAGCATCCTGATCACCACGAACAAGGGGATCAAGGACTGGCCCGAGGTGCTCGCCGGCGATGAGGTTCTGGCCACCGCCATCCTCGATCGACTGCTTCACAACAGTCATGTGATCAACATCAAGGGACGAAGCTATCGTCTGCGGGATCTGGAACGGGCTGTCGCTCAGAGGGGGTAGATTCGTACGGGGAACTCAATCAACCGGTGCCACCGTGCGTAAAACTGGATGTCGTCTTAACGCGTAAAACTGGGTGTCGCTTGACAGTGCCGCGAATCGGGCAACCGGCGGGCACCGCTGAGCCGGGATGTTACAGCCCGTCGTGTAGGTGTTGTCCCGAGCCGGAGGACCCCGGAAAGGGGCCCTAGAAGGTGGCTCACAGGGTACTGTGCTCTGTTTGGCACGGTTTTGGAGTAGTCGCCGGAGTTAACAAGGAGAGCGAGGTGAAAGAGTATGGGAGTCGCAAGGAACGTATGTGTGGTTCTAGTTACAGTTCTCGCTTTCGCTATGGCCCCGCATGGGTCCAACGCGACGCATAGAGCTTGTGTGCCCACCTTCGAAGAAGAGGTTCAGTCTGCACAGCTGGTTTGCGAGGCGCGTGTGATCGGAAAACCAGACGTGATTCGGGTGCCCCTCCGCGAGTGGGTACCAACCATGACTGATAGTGTGGCGCACGACCGGATTGTCAAACTGCAACCGTTTACGATTGAGATCACCCGCGTATTCGATGGGTATGTGTTGAACCCTGAAAGTACGGTCGTGTACAGCCCGTTCCCGTTGGCACGGCCGGTGCAGCGGCTCAACCGGGGTGATGGTGCACTGTTTCTCCTCCGATGGACGAAATACTTCAATCGTGGCAGCTACTTTT
>JAJRTE010000128.1 GCA_024278455.1 Myxococcota bacterium | reverse complement strand
GTCGGGTCGCCGCACCGGACCCCGGGGGTGCGGGCGACGCATGGCGGGCCAGCGTGCGCGAAGCCGCAGAGTTGGCGAAGCAGCGGCCGGAGGACGCGGTTGCGTGGTTGCAGGAGCGTTCGAGCAGGCTGCCGGCGGGCAGGGAGCGGTTCAGGGGAGAGCTGGACCTTGCCCGGCTCGTGCTCGAGCTGGGCTGGGTCGACCGGGCTTCCAGGCTGCTCGAGCATCTCGACGAGGTGGCGGCTCGGCACCGTCTCGAGGAATGGGATCGGCCGTTGATGGCCGATCTGCTGGCGATGAGGATCGAGGCCGGGGTGGCGATGCGGGCTCGAGGTTCTGCGGGGGCGGCCGACAATTCTGCGGAAATTCAGCGACTTCTGGACAGGCTGTGTGCAATTGACATCGCCCGTGGGATAACGATGCCAAGAATTTGAAAAAAGTATTGGCACCAAACGGCAAACCGTGTATTATCAGGAGGACGGAAATGGGAAGCGACGGCAGTGTAGCCCCCAAGGAACGCGTTAACATCACCTACAAGTCAGCGACCGGCGACGCCCAGGAGGAGAAGGAACTCCCATTCCGTGTCATGGTCCTGGGCGATTTCACGCAGAAAGCAGACGACACCCCACTCGAAGACAGAAAGCCGGTCAGCGTAAACAAGGATAATTTCGACGCCGTGATGAAGGAGCACGGAGTGTCTCTTTCTTTCTCCGTGCCCAATCGGCTCTCGGAAGACGAAGAGGCGGGAGAGTTGCCGGTCGAGCTGAAGGTGGGAGGATTGCGGGACCTGGAGCCGGAGCAAGTTGCCCGGCAGGTCCCTGCGCTCGCCGAACTCCTCGAGATGCGCGAAGCGCTTGCGGCGTTGAAGGGGCCGTTGAGCAGTGTTCCGAACTTCCGGAGGAAGCTCATGACGATACTGAAGGACGAGAACCGGTTTCAGCAGGTGCTTGGCGAGCTGGGTCTGTCGGATGACGAAGAGTGACAGGCAACCCGCATGGCGTGAAAGCGTCCTTTAGGAGGGGAGTCGATGACAGAGGGAACAGAGAAACAGGCAGCCGGGGGGTCGTTGCTCGAGGAGCTTCTCGAGGAGACGCGCGCCAGTTCTCCCGAAGTGAAGCAGGTTTACCGAGCGGGCATTTCCACGTTGATGGAAGACATCGTCGAGCGCTACAAGCAGGTCGACAGGATCGACAAGGCGCTGGTCGATGAGATGATTGCCGAGCTGGACCGGCGTATCAGCCGGCAGCTCGACGAGATCCTGCACCATGAGACCTTTCAGAAAGTGGAGTCTGCCTGGCGTGGCCTCAAGCTGCTGGTCGACAGGACCGACTTTCGGTCGAACATTCGCGTCGACATGCTCAATATTTCCAAGGAGCAACTGGAAGAAGATTTCGAGGACGCCCCTGAGATCGTCAGGTCCGGGCTGTACCGCCACGTCTACACGAACGAATACGGCGTGTTCGGCGGCGAGCCCTATGGGGCGGTCGTCGGAAACTACGAGTTCACCCACCGTGCCGGCGACATCCAGCTTTTGCAAAACATCGCGTCGGTCGCCGCCATGGCGCATGCCCCGTTCGTCGCCGCGGCGTCGGCGGACATGTTCAACGTCGAGCGGTTCGAGGATCTGCACCGTGTGGGAGAGTTGAAGGACCTTTTCGAGGGTCCCGAATACACCAAGTGGCGGTCGTTCAGGGAGTCGGAAGACGCCCGCTACGTGGGGTTGACGGTTCCTCGCTTTCTGCTGCGGCTGCCCTACGGGCCGGGAAACCCGGTGAAGTCCTTCAACTACGAGGAGGATGTCAACGCGACGCGGCCGGGGGGAGACCCCCAGGAGAACTATCTTTGGGGCAACACCGCCTTCGCGCTCGCCACGCGCCTTACCGATAGTTTCGCCCGGTACGGCTGGTGCCCCAACATCATCGGGCCGCGTTCTGGCGGTGCGGTCGACGATCTTCCTGTCCACACCTTTGAATCGATGGGGTCGATCGAGACCAAGATCCCGACGGAGATCCTGATTCCGGAGAGGCTGGACTACCAGCTCGCGGAAGAGGGATTCATCCCCTTGACGGTCCGCAAGGGGAGCGACAACGCCTGTTTCTTCACCGCCAACTCGGTCCAGCGGCCCAAGTTCTTCGGAACCGACAGCACGGCGAAGCAGGCGGAGACCAACTACAAGCTGGGCACGCAGTTGCCCTACATGTTCATCATCTCCCGTCTGGCCCATTACATCAAGGTGATCCAGCGGGAGAACATTGGAAGCTGGAAAGAGAGAACGGACCTGCAGAAGGAGTTAGAGAACTGGATAAGGCAGTACGTGGCCGGCCAAGACGCAGCATCAGCCGGCGTGCGCAGTCGTCGCCCACTGCGCGAGGCTCAGATCGTGGTATCAGACGTGGAGGGTGAACCTGGTTGGTACAAGGTAGATCTAAGAGTCCGCCCGCATTTCAAGTACATGGGAGCCAACTTCACCCTGTCTCTCGTGGGAAAGTTGGACAAGTAGGTGCGGCCGGACCCCGGGATTGGCCGGGAAGGCGCCCCTGTCCGCCATGATGACGGGGAAGCACAACAGGAGGAAAGACCATGGCAATGGTGAGCCACCTTTGGCTGGAGGGCGAAAACCAGGGACCCATCGCCGGTTCGGTGGACCAGGTCGGCCGGGAGGATTCGATCCTCGTCCAGGCGTTGGAGCACGAGGTCTACATCCCCCGGGACCCGCAGAGCGGGCAGCCGACGGGCAAGCGTATCCACAACGCCCTGAAGATCACGAAGGTGTTCGACAGGAGTTCCCCGAAGCTGTTCCAGGCACTGACCTCTGGCGAGCGAATGAAGCACGTCACCCTGAAGTTCTACCGGATCGACAGCACCGGGACCGAGGAGCACTACTACACGATACGGCTCGAGGAAGCCATCGTCGTGTCGATCAGGCCCTGGATCCCCAACTGCCTGGATCCCGCGTCCGAGCCGCTGCAGCACATGGAGGACGTGAGCTTCACCTATCGCAAGATCATCTGGACCTGGGTTTCCGAGGGTATCGAATCCCAGGACGACTGGAAGGAGCCTCGCTCGTAGCGACCGTGGCGATATCGTCCGGTCGCTGAAACCGCGGGAGCGCCAGTGGCTCCCGCACCGATGCCATCGCCGGAGCCGAGCGCTGGTGTGCTGGGGTGCTGGTGTGGGCCCGTGCCCGCCGCATCCTGGCCCCATCGCTCGCGCCGGCGTTTCTTGCGCTTCCAAGAACCGAGCACCGCGTGAGAGACGTTCGTACGTTGTTCGAAAAGCTCAGGCGTCCAGATCCTGGACCTTCGTCCCGCCAGGCGAGGTTGTTGCAGGAGTCGATCCTGTTGAATCTCAGGCGCGTACTCAACAGCCGGCGAGGCAGTGCCCAGAGCGCGATCGAGTTCGGGATCATCGACTTGTCGGCCATCCTCCACAACTACCCGGAGTCGGTGAGCGAAATGGCCGACAGCATCCGGCGGTGCGTGAAGCACTATGAACCGCGCCTGACGAACGTGCGAGTGATCTACGACAAGCAGGAGGGAGACGCGCTGACGCTGCGTTTCCACATCTCTGCCCAGGTCAACGTCCCCGGCTTGAAGAACAGGATGGGATTCGACACGGTAGTCACCTCCTCGGGGCGCGTACAGGTGAGACGGTAGCCGGCCATGTTCAATCGCTATTTCAACGACGAATTGAGAGATCTAAGGGAACTCGGCAAGGCGTTCGCCCGGAAGCACCCCGAGGCCGGACGCCTCCTCGAGGAGTTCGCCTACGACCCTGACGTGGAACGGGTGCTCGAGGGCGTGGCCTTCCTGACCGGGAGGATCAGGCAGAAGCTCGACGACGAGATCCCGGAACTGTCCCACGGGCTGCTCCAGCTCCTCTGGCCACACTATCTCCGCCCGACGCCCTCCATGAGCGTGCTCGAGTTCGCGCATCGAGCCGGCATGGTCAAGGGCGTTCAGCGGATCGAGAGGGGGGTGCAGGTCGCATCGGTACCCAGGGACGGGACGCCGTGCATGTTCCGCACCACCAGCGATGTCTGGCTCGCCCCCATGCGGGTGGCCGGCATTCGCGTCGCACACCCCACGGCCGGCTCCACGACCCTCGTCGTGGAGTTGGCCATCGAGGACGGAGCGTCCATCGGGCCTTCGGACCTGCCTTTCCTGCGCTTCTACCTGCACGGGCAGCGGGCGGTATCGACCCTGCTCTACTACTGGCTGTTGCGAAAAACCAGGGCGATCGTCGTTGCCAGTACAGACGGCGGAGGCACTCGGCGGGAATGGCCCTTGCCCCCGGATTCCGTGCGGCCCGCGGGGTGGAGCCACGCGGAGACCCTGCTCGACTACGGCGCCAACGTCTCGAGAGGCTACCAGATCCTGCAGGAGTACTTCACGTTGCCCGAGAAGTACCTTTTCGTGGATGTGTGCAACCTGGACGCCGCCCCGCGGGCCTTCGGCGGTTCTCTCGTGGAACTCACGTTCTACCTCGAGGAGGACATCCCGGTCCATGCCCGTCCAGAGAAGGAGAACCTGAGACTCCACTGCTCCCCGATCGTCAACCTGTTTCCCTCCAGTGCGCGACCCATCCGGATTGATCCGTTGCAGCACGAGTACCGGGTGCAGGTCGACGAATCACCTCCAGAGCACTACGAGATCTATGCCATCGAAGAGGTCATGAGTTTTGCTCGAGGCACGGCCGAGAGGAGGCGATATCTCTCGATATTCGACATCGAGGACCCGATGGGGGAGGCGTCCAGCACCCCGTCGGCGTACATGGTTCACCTCAAGCCCGCCGTTGTCGGCGAGCGCGAGGCGGTGGATACCTGCATCTCCCTGGCAAACCCATACGAAGGCGTGACTTCGACGCGACAACCCGGGGAGGAAGAGGCGAATGACGCACCGGAGTACCTCTCGATCGACGTGACGGCCACCAACCGCCACCTCCCCGAGTCGTTGCAGGTCGGCGATGTGTGCCGCCCTACCCATTCCTCCCCATCGTTCGCCACCTTCGGGAACCTCCTCCGACCCACGTTCAACGCGCCTCCGCCCCTCGAGCGCGGCCTTCTGTGGCACCTCATTTCGCTGCTGAACCTCAACATCCTCTCCCTGGGAGACGTGCGCGCATTGCGATCCTTGCTCAGGGCGTACCAGTTCGCCGCCAGGCATGACAGGGGCAGGGCCAGGTATCACCAGAAGCTCCTCGCCGGCCTCGAGGAGGTCCGCATTCGACCTCGAGAAGCACTCTACAGGGGCCAGGTCGTGCGGGGGACCGCCATGGAACTCATGGTGCGAGAATCCATGTTCGAAGGAGAGGGCGACATCTTCCTTTTCGGATCGATCCTCGTGGCCTTTCTGCGAACCTGCTGCTCCATCAACACCTTTGTCGCACTGACCGTGACCGGCGTGGAGCAGGGATTGAAGTTGGAGTGGCCCGTCGAGATCGGTCGTGAGTCCCTCGTCTGAGGCGCGCCATGGACGGGCCGCGGGGGTGACCCGGCCGGCGGTCGAGACAGGCATCCGTATCATCGGTTTGGAGAAGCCAGTGGCACCCAAACAGCAACGTGTTCAACAAGCAGAGTCGTGGCTCACCCCACAGAAGGTTCGAGGCGCGTCCTTCTTCCAACTCGTGCGATTGCTCGCCGACACTTCCTGGAAGCGTGGCGAGCACGATCCCGGGCTGGACCTGCCCGGAATCCGGTTCAAGCCCGACCTGTCCCTGGGTTTCCCCGCCGCGGATGTCACCAGCGTGGAGGCGCGGGAGGAGAGTGGGGCGCTGGTTCATGTCGTCACGTGCACCTTCATGGGTCTGTACGGGTCGAGTTCTCCGCTCCCAATCGCCTACTTGATGGAGTTGTTCGCGGAAGAGAACGAGGTCGTTCGCGATTTCCTGGATATCGTCAATCACCGCCTGATTCTGCTGTTCTTCCGCACCTGGCAGCGCTTCCGCTACCTGTTTCAACGAGCCGATGACGCCACGGACGATCTCACCACATTGCTACTCGCCCTGGCGGGGTACCACCGGGTGGACCTGGAAGTGCAGACCGGCTTCTCCCCCGGGTTCCTCATGTACTGGGCGGGCCTACTCGCCCGGCGACCTTCGAGCCGCACGACCCTGGAGACCATCCTGCGCGCTTCCGTCCATCCGGAGGTCCGCATCGAGGAGTGCGTCTTACGCCGCGTCGCAATCCCCGACGCACAACTGTTTCGCCTGGATTCCAGGAAGGCTCGACTGGGTGCCACGGTCACCATCGGCCGTGCCGTTCTCGATCGAACCGGGAAATTCCGTATCCGGATCGGGCCCGTGGATCTTGCCGAGGTGGAGAAGTTCTTTCCTGGTGGGCCAGGCCTTGAGCGCCTGGACCGCATTGTCCGACTCGTGTTGCGGGATTGGCTGGACTACGAGGTCGCCCTGGTCGTCGATCCAGACGACATCCTGGGGCTGCAGCTCGGCGGGGGGGCTGGGGCACGGCTCCATCTCACATCGTGGTTGGGCACTCCGCGAGCACGACGGGTGATCGTGACGATACAGGGAGAGCCTGGGGGCCGCAGGCAGGTGCGCGTGGCCCAATCGAAAGAAGGAGACTGACATGTCCACACTCGATCTCAAGGGCCTGTTTTCCAGGCTTTCACCGGTTGCCGGGAGGATCTTCGACAACGCCATCGGGTTCTGCATGACCCGAACCCACTACGAGGTCACGGTCGAACACGTGCTCTTGAAGGCGCTCGAGGAGCCGGACGCGGACATCACGGTCCTGCTCGCCCACTACGGGGTGAACATCGATCGGTTCCGGCGGCAGTTGCTCGCCGCGCTGGACACGCTGAAGGACGGCAACCCCGGGCGGCCGACCTTTGCCCCGGTCTTGATCGACTGGGTGACCGAATCGTGGCTCATCGGCTCGGTGGATTTCCGTCAGGACGTGCTGCGAACGGGGCTGCTCGCCGCCACGCTCGTGCTCAGACCGGGGCGTTTCGTTTCGCGGGAGTGGCGTGCTTCGGTCGAAGGCATGCCTCGAGGCGACCTTTCGGAGCACCTGCTGGAAATCATGTCCACATCCGGGGAGGAGCCCAGGCCGGTCTCGGAAGCACCTGAACGGGCGTTTCAGCCCGGGGAGGATTCGGCGCTGGCCCGATTCACCCACCATCTCACCGCGAAGGCCCGCGAAGGCAGCCTGGACCCGGTTATCGGCCGTGACCGGGAGATCCGCCAGATGGTTGACGTGTTGTCGAGGCGTCGCAAGAACAACCCCATCATCGTGGGGGAGGCCGGGGTCGGGAAGACCGCGCTGGTGGAAGGTCTCGCCCTCCGGATTGTCAGCGGCGATGTTCCGCCACGCATGGCCGACGTGGAAATCCTGGCCCTGGACATCGGGCTGCTCACTGCCGGCGCGTCTGTCAAGGGGGAGTTCGAGAACCGGATGAAGAGCGTGATATCCGAGGCCCAGGGCGCTCCTCGCCCCGTGGTCCTGTTCGTGGACGAAGCGCACACCATCATCGGGGCGGGTGCAGGAGCGGGGGGTACGGACGCCGCCAATCTGCTCAAGCCGGTCCTCGCTCGAGGCGAATTGCGTCTCATCGCGGCCACCACCTGGAAGGAGTACAAGAAGCACTTCGAGAAGGACCCGGCACTGACGCGGAGGTTCCAACCGGTCAAGGTCGGTGAGCCGGACATTCCCCTGGCCATAGACATGTTGCGGGGCCTCAAGTCCCGGTACGAGGCCGGCCATGACGTGGTCATCACCGATGGAGCGGTTATCGCGTCGGTGGAGATGTCTGCCCGGTATCTCTCGGGAAGGCAGCTCCCGGACAAGGCGGTCGATCTTCTCGACACCGCCGCAGCGCGAGTGCAGATCAGCCTCTCCACGACGCCCGCCCCCATCGACGACCTCGCGAAGCGGATGCGCGCCGTGGAGCGAAGCCTGGAAGCCCTTGAGCGGGACGAACGTCTGGGCATCCCGGGGCCTCCCGGCCGGCGCGAGGCACTGGAAGAGAAGCTGCGGGCCCACGAGACGGCGTTCGAAGCCCTGCAGGAGAAGTGGGCGACCGAAAAGCGTCTCGCCGGCAGGGTCCTGGATTTGAGAAAGGCCATCGAAGCCGGGGACGAAGGCACGGAAGGCACGGAGACCGCGAGCCAGGAAGCAGGAGCCGCGGCCCCGGAAGAGCCGGCAGGATCTCCTTTTGCTCCGACGGACGCCGGCATCGAGAAGGCTTCCGGACAGGGAGGACCGAAAGGGGATTCGGGCACCGGCCACACGGCTCCGCTGGAGCGGCCTTCGTCGCAAGCGGACCAGCCTGTCCCTGGCGAGCCCCCTGTTGACTCGCTCGATGCGACTCCCGGGGCCATCGAGGAAGCCCTCGAGGCACTCCACCGTGCGCAGGGGGAGGCCCCACTGGTGCAGCCCGAGGTGTCGCCCCACGTGGTCGCAGAGGTGCTCGAGGACTGGACCGGGATCCCGGTCGGCACGATGGTGCGCGACGAAGTGCAGGCCGTACTGGAACTCGAGGAGCGTCTCCGGCAACGGATCAAGGGGCAGGATCACGCGCTCAAGGCCATTGCCGAGTGTATCCGCCGGGCCCGGGCGGGCATCCAGAATCCGCGCCAGCCCCTGGGCGTCTTCCTCTTGGTCGGCTCGAGCGGGGTGGGCAAGACCGAAACCGCCCTGGCCGTCGCCGACCTCCTGTTCGGCGGCGAGCAATTCATGACATCGATCAACATGTCCGAATTCCAGGAAGAGCACACCGTGTCACGCCTCATCGGGTCGCCCCCTGGATACGTGGGCTATGGCGAAGGCGGGGTGCTTACCGAAGCGGTCCGGCAGCGCCCCTACTCCGTGGTACTCCTGGACGAAATCGAGAAGTCCGCCCCCAAGGTCATGAACCTCTTCTACCAGGTGTTCGACAAGGGCGTGCTCGCCGACGGCGAAGGACGTGAGATCGACTTCAAGAACACGGTGATCTTCATGACCAGCAACCTGGCCACGGACATCATCGTGCGCAAATGCGCGGAGGACCCCGACCTCACGGCACAGGACCTGGACGCAGCCATCCGCCCGAGCCTGGCCGCCTACCTGAAGCCGGCGCTCCTCGCGCGCATGACCGTGGTCCCCTACTTCGCCCTCTCGCTGGATGTGCTCAAGGAGATCACGGTGCTCAAGCTCGAACGGCTCGCTGCCCGCGTGGCACGCAGCCACCGCACCAGGCTCACCTACACCGACGACGTGGTGGCGCACATCGCGACGAGGAGCACGGCAGTAGATTCCGGGGCACGCAACATCGACCACCTGCTCAGGGCCGACGTCATGCCCCTGCTCTCGAAAGCCGTGCTCTCTGCCATGGCCGAGGGGCGAATGCCGGGGGAGATGAAGCTCATCCGGGAGGAAGACGCATTCCGCGTCGAGGCGGTCTTCGCAAACTGAGTGGGGTCACCGCACGAACAGCAGCACCGTCTCCGGGTAGTAGGTCTTGCACAGGCTGTCGTTTTCGTAGCAGTTGCTGGGACCGCCGATGTCCTGGTACGAGGCGTTCGAGCCGAACCCCGCGCTCTCGGCCGTCGCGAGACCCACGTCTGCTTCCGAATAGCCTTCCTTGTAGAAGCTGATGACGGCCGACGTGTCGTTATAGTCCGTGCTGGCGATCAGGACATGTGGACCGGACGACGCGTTGAGCGAAATGTTGGCGGAGTCGGCATCGTTGTTGTTCCAGTTAGGTTCGATCGCCCAGTTCGGGACGTAGTTGTGGTCCACCTCGCACCGGGTATAGAAGTTGCGGCTGGACGTGTTGGGAAAGCCGGAGAGGGCGACGCTGAAGAACGCGCTCAGCGTCATGCTGTTGACACAGTTGGAGGTGGTCGCCACGTAGAGCTGGCCGGCGTAGTTCTCGTTGTCGGTGAACATCATTTCGGTGGCGGTGACCGTGCCCCAGGCCTGTGATTTCGCGTCCGTTCCCGAGGCCATGGTCACGGAGTCGCCGTAGAAATCGTCGTCGGTCCACGCGGCGGCGGAGCTGATCCAGTTCTTGTCGTCCTGGTTGGTCAGTTTGGCGGCGAGGGTCCAGCCGCCGCCGGCCATCTCCATTTCGCAGTAGACCTCGAAGGGGTCGACGCCGGTGAAGTCGCCGTCCGGGTCGATGAAGTAGCGACCGCTGGGCGCCGCGGGGTCGGCATCGAGGATCCAGGCGCAGTCGGGTTTGTAGAGGCCCTCGTCGATGAGGCCGTTGCAGTTGTCGTCCTTGAGGTTGAGGACCTCCACGCCGTCGGGATTGATCGACGGGTCCAGGTCGTCGCAGTCGTCGTTGGTGGTGCTCCAGTATTCGCCTGGGGTGGTCGCCGGGGGGTCGCATCGGTATTCCGGCGTGGCGGTTTCGTCGCCGAACCCGTCGCGGTCCGCGTCGGGGTAGAACGGTTCCAGGGTATTGGCGGCGGCGCCTTCCGGGTCGGCGTCGTCCGGTTTGCCGTCGCAGTCTTCGTCGGTGTCGGCGTCGTCGCACACCTCGGTGGCGTCAGGGTTGACGTCGGAGCGCGTGTCGTCGCAATCCGTGTAGTCAGAGACGTAGCCCTGGGGTTGGGAGCATGCTCGAGTCGTCTGGTCCGGGGTTCCGAAGCCGTCCTGGTCGGCGTCGAGATAGTAGATGTCCCCGACCCCCTCGTCGACGGAGCCGTCGCAGTCGTCGTCCTGCCCGTTGCAGATCTCTTCGGCGCCGGGGTGCACGTCCGGGTTCAGGTCGTCGCAGTCGAACTTGTTGGTGACGTATCCATCTGGGGCATCGAAGCAGACCGTGATGAAGTTGGAGGCGTCCCCGTACCCATCGCCATCGAAGTCGTAGAAGAAGGTGTTGGTACCCACCCCCTCGTCCACCTCGCCGTCGCAGTCGTCGTCCATGTCGTTGCAGGCCTCGGCCGCCTTGGGGTGCACGGTGCTGTTGGTGTCGTCGCAGTCCTGGTCGTTGGTCTGGAAGGTGACGAAGTCGTTGGAGGGATCGTTGCAGACCAGGAGGCCGGGGCTTTGCGCATCGCCGTAGGAGTCGCGGTCCGAGTCGGGGTAGTAGGCGGTCTTGGTCGACTCGTCGGTGGTCTCGTCCTCGTCATCGGCCAGGCCGTTGCAATTCTCGTCCACGTCGTTGGGGTCGCAGATTTCAGTGGCGGCCGGGTTGATGCCCTTGTTGGTGTCATCGCAGTCGTCGTCATTGGCGACGTAGCCGAGCGGCGCGCTGCAGGCCTCGCTGTAGGCGTCTGGGGTTCCGAAGCCATCCTGGTCGGCGTCCACGAAGAAGGTGGTCATCACCCCTTCGTCTATTTCCCCATCGCAGTCGTTGTCCAGCTTGTCGCAGATTTCGGTGGCAGCAGGGTTGATGAACGGGTCCTCGTCGTTGCAGTCCCCGTCGTTGTCCACCAGGTCTCCGGTGGGGAAGCACTGGTCGACCTGGTTGAACGGGTCGCCGTACTGGTCGTGGTCGGCGTCCAGGTAGAAGGTCTGCACGTCGGCCGCGCCGTCGTCGATCAGGCCGTCGCAGTCGTTGTCCTTGTTGTCGCAGACCTCGGTGGCGCCGGGGTAGGTGTTGGGGTCGTTGTCGTCGCAGTCCGAGCCGTCCTCGCCGCCCGGGAACCCGTCGCCGTCGACGTCGGTGAGGTCGGAGCCATCGCAGTCCTGGTCGATCCCGTCGTAGGGGATTTCGGTTGCGTCGGGGTTGATATCCGGGTCGTTGTCGTCGCAGTCCTCCCCGCCGGTCTCTTCGGCATCGAACTCGTCCTCGTCGACGTCGGTGAGGTCGGAGCCGTCGCAGTCCTGGTCGATCCCGTCGTAGGGGATTTCGGTTGCGTCGGGGTTGATGTCCGGGTCG
>JAJRTE010000127.1 GCA_024278455.1 Myxococcota bacterium | reverse complement strand
TCTTGTTTCAATCCTTGTTCTCATGGATGTCCGAGTAGGACGAGCCTCGATGGACGTCGGGACGACACGAAGGATGCGTTTCAATCCTTGTTCTCATGGATGTCCGAGTAGGACAAGTGGAGTGTTTCTGTCCGCGCCACCGTGGCGCGGAGTTTCAATCCTTGTTCTCATGGATGTCCGAGTAGGACACGACTTGGTTGACGCGGTCGCCCCCGACCAGAGCATGTTTCAATCCTTGTTCTCATGGATGTCCGAGTAGGACTCTCGTACCCCGCCGCGACCGTCGCGCCGCCGGTGAGGTTTCAATCCTTGTTCTCATGGATGTCCGAGTAGGACACATCCACCTTGTTCTCGGCGCTCCACTCCCACCCCAGTTTCAATCCTTGTTCTCATGGATGTCCGAGTAGGACCGCAGATATGGGCATTATAGCACAAAAACAGGGGCTTGGAGGAAAAACTGCGCACGGGATTCACGGGGGTCGACCGCGCTGTCCGCACGCCCCTGTCAAGAAAAATGGGTGCCCGGACATCGATCCGGGCGTGTATTCACACTATTCTTCAACGAGTTACGCGCCTGCGCACCCGAAGGACGAATATTTTCGGCCGGGCAGTCTGCTGGCGAAGCTGCCAAGTGGCCGGCGAATGGGCCAAGAT
Organism: Myxococcota bacterium; assembly: GCA_024278455.1. Classification (GTDB taxonomy): domain Bacteria; phylum Myxococcota_A; class UBA796; order JAJRTE01; family JAJRTE01; genus JAJRTE01. The sequence goes on along the minus strand of JAJRTE010000127.1, from coordinate 8,995 downwards.
AGACCCGTCAACGACCGCGTCGTGGGGAAACGTGCGAGGCCGCGCACCGGCAACAGGGATCCACGCGGCACCGGAAACAGGCGGCTCGTCGGCGCAGCACGCGGCTATACACAGATGTTTCGATAACAGCAATCCGCACACCGTACCCGGTAGCGCGTCCTCGGTGGCAGGCATCCCGTCAAAATGATGTCAAAGATCTCGTCAACGATACCGCTGGCCTCTATCATAGCACGTTCGTCAATGGTGACTTCACGGAGTTCATTGCCGCCGCGCACGTAAGCCACGTATCCCCTGTTCACCGGTGCACCGTAGGCCTCCGCTATGAGCATGCCGTACAACGTGACTTGCAGGCGGTGCGTGCGAAAGGCTTTCTCAGGAGACCGTGTATACTTGTAGTCCAGAGGCGCCATCGTTCCGTCCGTCAGACGAAGTACCTCGTCGACCACCCCACGCACACGCAACTTGCGCGACGCCAGGTACACAGAAATCTCCCGGTCCACGACGCCGATCTTCTTCCGAAAATAGCGCCGGTTGTGCTCTTCCCGGCGACGGTGCACCTCTCTGCCCTTGAGTACCTTGAACCGCCTCTGCTCGAACTGCGGAATGTTCTGGACCCGGAGAAACCAGGTGTACCGCGGACAGTAGACGTGTTCAATCACGTCCGACGGCGTGACCATCGGTGTGTGCTCCGTGTCGTCGCCCCAAACACCCGATGGTGGCCCGGCAGTCCGCGGAGCCCCCGCGCTGCGACCACCGGTCCTCTGTTCCGGGGGGGCGCCGTGCGCCACGAGTCGACTGGACGGACGGTTGCGACCTTCCGATCGCTCTTCCTCGGCGTCGACCGTATCGTCCTGGGTCATGAAAGAATCCTCCAAACCAGTAGACCACGCCCGCTCGACCACTCCCGTCGAGTCGTGGGCCACCCGGTGGGCAACCTCCCTGCCTATCGCCTTGCGGCGGCCCGTACGACACGAACAACGCCTGGACCCGCCCGCGCCCCGGCGTGAGACGCGAAGTGCCGCCGGCCCAGGACACGGTTCTACACGAACAATGCCTGGATCTCGCCCGCGACCACGCGTGCACGTTCGGATGTCGTTGCCACCGTGCGCGTTCTACACGAACAATGCCTGGATCTCGCCCGCGACCAGCGCACGGTCGAATGCTTCGCCAAGCGCCACGACTTTCTTGAAGTCTTGCTTGCACATCGGGAAAACGTAGAGAGAATCCACGTCCTTGTCCATCAACTCCTCCAGGGCCATGGTCAGCTCATCCAACCGGTTCCGCTCGATCGCCCCAAGAAAAACCGAAAGCTGCACCCGGAACAACCCAGCCTCCTGACACAACTTCGCCATCTTCGTCCGCGCCTTGTTCCGGGAAATGTCGTACAGAATCCACACCAGGGTTTCGTTCGGCTTCATGACACCCTCGCCTCGCCAAGCACCAGGTCGTCCGGGATGGACCTCCCAGTAGGCGCCTGACCCCACTCCGCGCGGGACTCCCGGTCGAGAAAACCTCTCTCGGTCCGGAACGAAAAAAGGCCAGCGGCGACACGCTTCATTCCACCCCCTCCTCCTCCTCCTCCTCGATGTCCATGCCGTTTGTGGCCACGGGTAGATCCCCCTCATACCCCCGCGACAGCTCGATCAACTCCGCTGCAATCCGGTGACAGTCGAGCTGCACCACCTCCCGCCGCTTCACGTTGCGGCCGCGGTGCCGCACCGCATGGTCCAGGTACTCCCCGAACCGCGTCATCAACACGGCCTTACCCTCCTTGTTGAGCGTGAGGCCATTAGTGAGGTTGTCGAACATGCTGTCCTTGACTTTCCGCGACGCGAACAGGCCAAGCACAGTCTCGTCCGCCCAAACACGATACCGCTCGATCAGGTCGAAAACCAGGGAGGGTTTGCAATAGTGGTCGGTGTGGATGAACCCCACGTAAGGGTCGAGTCCTGCAAGCATGCACGCACGCTCCACCGTTCCGTACAACACGCCGTAAGCATAGTTGAGAAGACAATTGAAAGGGTCTTTCGCCGGGTTGCGCGATCGGAAGGCGAAACGGTACTTCACCGGCAGCATGGTGTTTATGGCCCGCCAGTAGACTCGGGCTGCCTTGCCCTCGATCCCCATGACCGTGCCCCTGACGTCGTCCAGGATGCCCTCGATGGCTCGAAGCCGTTCGGCGACCTGTCGCAGTGCCTGGATGTCGGGCGTCAGTCGGGCCGAAAGGCGCGGCCGGCGCTTGCGGGCCGCCTCGAGGAACGTGACCTGGTTCTGCACCTTCTCGAGCATCCACTCGCGCGCCATCTCGAATCCGGTGTGCGTGTCGGCCACCCGAAGCTGCGTTCGGCGAATCGTCGTCGTCGACCCGGGCCGACCGTGCCACACGCGGCCGAAAGGGTCGCCAAACCGGTTGACGAAAACGATATCGATGTTTTTCTCCAGCGCGAGCTGGACAGCGTCCGTGGAGAGACTGGCTGCCGTGGCGATGACGATGGAACGTACTCGGCGCGCCGCAACCTCTCGAGTCGCCCCCTCCGCCTTGACGGCGAACAGTTCTCCCCGCCGGTGCAAGTAGGCGCCATAGGTCGTGATGACAAGGTCCATGGTAGCGGTCCTCTCTTCAAGGCATCTCGAGTCCGAATGCCGTCAGTCGTTGGCACCCGAATCCGAGTGTCGAGGATGTCGGCACGCGCGGGAGTCGCGCCGGTTTTCCTGCCGATTCTCCTCCCCGGACACGCTCGAAGTCCTGGCCAAGGAGGAGGACAGGGGAGGGGGGCTACGGATGGAAGCCCTCACCGTTCCATGGCTTTCCGGAGTCTCTCGTCCTCCCTGCCCGGTCATCGTTCGGGTAGAACAGCCCGTAACCCTTGGAGACCAGCTTCCCGAGTCCCAGCCACGGGTGAAGGATGGCGTTGGTCTCCACGGTCACGAGAAAACCCAGCATATCGATCTCCTTGTGCCGAATCGGCCTTTCCCGGCACTGCAGGATGCGGGCCTTCACGCGAGTCTCGACGTGCAGTTCGAAACTCCCCAGCATGCTAAGCACGTTTCCGACGAAAACTTCCTCCAGGAGCGCGTCTCGAGCACGTCGTCGTCTGTCCGCACGGTATCGCCGATGGTTCTCCTGGTTGAGCGCGAGCCAGGGAGAGAGAGAGCGGTACACCCGGAACTGGGAGGACACCCCGATTCTCGCATGGACATCCCACAGCTCCCGGCCCTCCACCGGTTTGCGACCCGACCTGTCCCAAAGCACCATGGGGGTGATGGCGTACAGCCGCTCGAGCGCCTCGAGCCCCTCACGGACGCCCACCAGTCTCGCGACACCACCCGTCACCACGTAGCGGACAGGAGGAGCACGAAAACGCCCGGAGCCGCTCACGTGATGGTGCAGCACGGCATCGTCTGGCCGAATGGCCGTGACACACCGCCTGAGCTGGTCGCCGTTCGCCCGGAAGGATTCATCCGTCTCCAGGATCAGGCAACGGGCGTGCACATCGATCGCTTCTTCACAGAATGTAGGCTGAGCCGTCTCCATGCCGGTATCCCACCTCCGCATCGTAGTACTCGGGGCCGTCCGAATAGAGAGCCAGGACCTCCCGCTCGACAGGTTCCCACGTGCGTACGTCGATCAGTCTCTCTGAGAAGGCCCGCTTGATACGCCGGAATTCCTCCCGCTCGCGCTCTCCGTCGCGAATGGCCATGTAGGTCTCCCACAAATGCTCGGCCTCGGCGTCGCCGGAGGCTATCACGAAGTAGGTTTGCGTGCGACTCGATACCGAGATCAACTTGACCCCTCCCAGCATGTCGAAGTCCAGTTGCTGCAGCGCCTCGAGGTAGTCCTCCTCGCTTGCCGTGGCCTGCCACATCCTCTCGAAGTAGGCCTCGCCAAGCCGGAGAAACTCGTGCTCCGGAATCTCATGCCGGCCGGCCAGGAGTCGTTCCGACACCTCGAGGAGGATGCGACCATATACGCGGGGACCGTAGGCCTGGCCGCGTTCGTCCACCAGCCGCAGCACTGTCACCCGGCCCCCTTCGCGTTCTCCCCCCCGGTTGCACCGCCCCGCGGCCTGGATGATGGCGTCCAGCGGCGCAAGGTCACGATACACCTCGTCCATGGAGATGTCCACACCGGCCTCGACCAGTTGCGTGGAGACCACCAGCCAGGGACGCGCGTCCTCCCGTATCCGGCGAATGCGGCGGAGCCGGTCTCGAGGCGTGAGATGGGTCGAGAGGTACACGGGGACCACTCCATGGCGCGCCACCTGCCGTTCCTTTAGCGCCTCGTAGAGCGACCGGGCCGAGGCGATGGTGTTGACGACAACCAGACGGCTTCGGTCCGGCGCCTCGCGAATGCGCTCGAGCAGCTCTTCGGCGAACGTCTCGATGGTCATCGGTTCGTCCAGTCGCGGCACCAGCGTGACCCGGTTCAGACCCGAAAAATGGCGCGCCTTGTCCCGGCACAGTTCGATAGCGTCTCCTTCACGGAAAATCAGGGGCCGGGTGGCGGTCAGAAGCACGAACCGGGTACCCGCCGCGTCCGACCAGGCCATGATGGCCTCACGGACGACCTCCCACAATCCTCTCGGAATCGTCTGGACCTCGTCGAGCAGCACGACGGCTCCGGGAAGTTGCATGAGCTTCTTGAGCATGCGGTTGCGATTGCCCAACAGCGCTTCGAGGAACTGGACGAAGGTCGTGACCACTATCTTGCTCTTCCAACTCTCGATCAAGAGCTGTGCTTGGTCCCCTTCGTAGAACTCCTCGCGTTCCCGGCCTTCGTCACTCCCGTACCAGGTCGCGTCAGAGAGATGATGGTGCTTGACGAGCGCGCTCGAATCCGGCTTGGTCCCCGCGGTCTCCAGCACCTTCTGGATGACGGCGAAATTCTGGTCCACGATACTGGTGAACGGGAGGCAATAGACGATACGAGCTTGCTGGTCCCGGGCCGTGGAGCGGGCCGGCTCCGTCCGGCTCCCGCCGGCCCGCGGCCTCGTGGCCAGGGTGAGTGCGGTTTCCAGCGCCGTCAGCGTCTTCCCGGCACCGGTGGGCGCTGTCACGGTAAACAGCCGTCCGTCACGATGGGAGGCCAGGGTACGGGCGACATCCCGCCACACCGCCTCCCTCAGCTCGTCGGCCGGTTGCCCCGGCGCCTCTCCAAACTGCTCGAGCCGGTAGCGGGCCACCGCGTCGGCCGCGATTTCCACGTCTACCTCCGGGATCCGCCCGTATAACGCGGCATCGAGCTTGTCGCTCCCGATAAGCAGCGAGAACAAGAGCTGGGCGATGACAGCGTCTCGAGCCGAGCAGGTGCGCCGCAGCTTCTTCAACGTCCGTCCCCACCGTCGCGTGGGAAACAGCTCCCCCACCGTGTCAGGCTTCGGCCCAAGCACCGGCGCCGGAATCTCGAATTCCCCTGCCGTCTCCGCCAGCCACGCGCCAAAACCCTCCCAGTCGAAGACGCGCCACTGCTGCGCGAGCACCCGGTCCGGATCCTGCGACGCCTCGCGCGCCTCCTGCGCGAGCATACCCGCGCTCTGGTCGCCCGAGAGGATGTCCACGAGGTGGCCGTGATGTTTCCACACCGCCACCACCGCCATGGCCTGCACCATGTCGCCGGCCGGAACCCCCGCGGCGGTCGCGCGCTCGAGCACTCCCCGGGTTATGGCGGCGGAAATCGCCGCATGGCGGGTGAGCTTGCCGGCCCCGCCGGTCTCGAGGCGGCGCTGGAACCAGGGCGTGGCCTTGCCGGTGTCGTGACAAAGACACACCAGGAGGGCGACCTGGCGAAATCCCTCCGGAAGGAGGGACATCGGCCAGGTGCCCATGGTGCGGTCCGCCTCCCGGGCCACCTCGAGAAGGTGGTCCGTCAGGAGGCGGTCCCGGTGGGAGTTCGCGCTATTGAAAGAGCACGTTTTCACCGTCCACCTCGTAGTAGCGCGATACGTCGGCGACGATAGGCCTGCCCTGGGTCTCCACCACCACCTCGTCGTAGCGGGTCACCACACGGTCGGGGGTCATCCTGGCCGCCACCCGGTACCGGACATACCGGCCGGACCGTTGGTAGTGCACCACCACATCGTCCGTGACCGGGAGGACCGAGTGGATCGACACCCCTTTCCCCGGGCCTCGGGGCGCGGCCTGGAACGTGCCCCGGAACGACACGTCCGCCAGGCATTGTGCAAGTCCCAGGCAGGGCGTGTACACCGCCGTCCCGGCCTCGAGACGTTCCACCAGCGGCCTCGTCACCGCCCGGTCGTCGTGGGAGAAGTAGACTCGGTAGCCCACATTCTTCAGGAACTCGTGCGGGACCTGGATGTGCGCCATGCCATGGACGCCGATCCCTGGGCGCTTTCGGAAGTACTGGGCCTGCCTGGTGTCGATCAGGTTGATCCCCGCACGGTGTTTGCGCACGGGCTCGAGCAGGCGGACCGCTACCCGCACCCCGGTTTCACCGATCTTGGCCAGGTACTCCCGCTTGTCGAACCCGGCGATGGCCCCGACCAGCCCAAACACCGCCGTGGGAGGCGGCGCCGGGTAGCTCACAGGCGACATCAGCGCGTAGGGCTTCTTGAATAGCGCGTATGGACCGCGCACGTCGAACACCACCACGTTCATGATGCATTCCACACGTTGAGAGGAACCACCGGCACCTCGAGGTCCGACCACTGGAACGGCGCACCGTCGCGCACCAGCTCGAGTTCCGTGGCCTGGACGAACCCCACTTCGGACACGCGCCCGGCATGGGCCTCGATCGCGGTCGCCAGGGCGGAGACATCGATCGCGTAGTCCCGGACAGTCCGGAGCTTGTGCGGATCCAGGTCGCTGTGCAGCGAGACGCGGCTCGCCAGGTCGCCCAGCCTGAACCCGTCGGCATAACGGAGGTGGACCAGGAGGAGCGGCCGGTGACCCATCTTGCTCCGGCTGATGAGATCCTCCGTGCCACGCCATAGCCCCTCGAGGAGCAACGCCCGGTCGCTTTCCGACATGCCCGTGTCGCGGGCGGCGATCTCGTTCACCACCCCGTAGCAGGCGATGCAGGCATAGTGCACGATGTAGTCCTCGCGGAAGGACTTCTGGGCGCTCGTGCCCGTGGACGCGAACGCAGCGGTCCCCTGGATGAACTGGGTGGACACCGGGTGGAGCGAGCGGTTGAAGCCCGAAAACTGCACCGGCCCCGTCAGCGTGAGAGAGCCCCCCTTCTTCTTGTCGATCTCGAACGGAAGCGTGGACCCGAAGCAGCGCACGTCGATGCAGTTCTCGAGCACCACCTTCTTCATCTTCTGCTCGATCGTGACCGCCGAATCCCTGCCCTTGTCCACGTCCGCCCGGGCGAAGAAGTCCGCGGCACGGCCCTTTCCGTCCTTGAGATATCCCTCGGGAGTGAACGTATCCCGGACCAGGATCTCCAACCCCCTGCGATTGAACCAGTAGTCGCGGATGGTCCGCTTGATTCGGACATCGGTGACCGTGGCCACACCGGTCTCGGGGTCGAGACGAGGCTTGTTCTCATCCATCGGGTCGCCGTTCGGGTTGGCGTCTCGCACTTCGTACAAAAACAGGATCTCGGAACGATCGGAAATAGGTGCCATGGTGCTACTCCTCCTGGTTCGCGTTGGCGTCCGCCTCGAGCGCGCGCCCGGACGTGACGATGTGGTATTCCAGGTTCAAGCCGAGAACAAAGAAAAACGTCGCCTCGCTGTCGGTGATGGCCCAAGTGGGGACGGCATCGATCCATTCGTGGCTCAGCAGCTCCTTGACCTGATTGGCGAAACCGCCCTTGCCGTACTGCTCGAGCTTGGCAACCACTTCCGGCAACAGGTCCCTCAGGTGGTCACGGCCCAACTTGAGGCCACGGAGCTTGTTGAAGAACGGCGTCGCTCCCCGTTCCTTCTGCTGGACGTTGAGTAGGATGTTGACCATCGCACCGGTCAGGAACGCCGCCCGCCGGTCCGGGGTCGCAAAGGTCTCGGGATGGGCCTCGAAGTAGGCCCGGTACGGATTCATCGCTGCGTCGTGCTGCATAGGGATCACCTCCGGTGTGCTGATGATGTTCAGGATCTCCAGGAATCGAATGTAGGCATAGGCGCTCGCCACCGTGTAGGACCCGAGCCCGTCACCGTCCTTCTTGTACACGCGCAGGATCCGGTCGACCACATCGTGGAAAACCACGTCCCGCTCGAGCGTGCCGCCCCGAAAAATGGCGGAGATGACCTCGAGGAAGGCGAACTCCTGGGCCTCGTGGCAGAAATCGCGGACTCGCCGCGTCGTCACCGTGACCGGCTTCTTCCACCCCGACAGCCAGGGGTCCTTCTCTGCTTCGATCTTCGCCTCGAAGACCTCCCGGAGTCGAGAGGGCAACACCTCCTCGATGTCCGCCTTCATCTTCCATTCCGCCGCCTGGCCGGCGTGCAGGAAAATCATCTGGAGCGTGAGAAGGGCGCGGTCGCCGAACCTCTCTCCAACCATGTCGAGGATTTCGTTCTCGTCCTCTGTGATACGCCGGAGCGTCGCTTCCTGGAGCACCGCCCCGGACCGCGCAGCTCCCATGGCCCGGCCCTTCGCGCGCGCGACCCCCTTTTCCTGGCGCCGCGCGGCAAGCGCCAGCTCCAGGTACTCCTCGCGCACCTCCTCCTCCGACGTCCGCGGAAGCAGCAGGTACTGGCTTCCCGCGGCCCGGAACTTCAAAACCTCCTGGGTCTTCCCGAAACCGTAGTTGATGAACCCCGCACACTCGAGACACACCGGCACGTTGCGCACCGGACGGCTCGCGCCAAAACCTCCCGTCACCATGCCAGGCTTGTTCAGGTTGTAGCACTTGATCTCGTTGAAGTTGCCGAACACCTCCCGGCCGCTCGCACCACATACCTGGCAGGCCACATCCTCGGCAACGACATCACCAGCTCTTTCGTTCTTGCCATACTTCCGCCGGATGCCCTCGAGCGCCCGGTCGATCAGGACCGGAACCGCGTCCAGCATCCACTCGACCCTGCCCCCG
>JAJRTE010000126.1 GCA_024278455.1 Myxococcota bacterium | reverse complement strand
GGGATGCCTCGAAGCAGCGGCACGAGCACGGAGGGAGCAGGAGGAGGGGGACGAGCACGAACACGAGGATCTCGGCCCGGACCACTTCGATCGCCTCGACAAGACCAAGGCCGTCGCCCGGCGCTCCCTGCTTCCCGCACACCGTGCACGAGACCCGTGAGGCCGACTGCGCGAGCGGGTCCGGCAACGGTATCCGCCCCGGCGACGGACACGCGTCAACGTTTCCTGGAATCCCCGAGCACCCTGTAGAGCCCCTTCCTCCGCGACGCCGGCGGAATTCCAAGTTCGTCCCTGTACTTGCAGACAGTGCGCCGGGAGATCTTGATGTCCTCCCGGCTCAGAAGCGCAACCAGCTCATCATCGGAATAGGGGTGATCGTGATCCTCTCGGTCCACGAGATCCTTCAGCCGGTCCTTCGCCCTGCCGCGGGACTGCTGAACCCCGGAATTGGACGGAACACCTCGAGGGAAAAAGAACTTCAGTGGAACCACGCCATGGGGCGTGTCGATAAACTTGCCCTGGACGGCCCGCGAGATGGTGGAAGGATGCAGGCTGAGCTGGGCTGCCACGTCTTCCTGCCGGAGTGGAACCAGGGCGTCGGACCCCGATTCCAACCACGCCTCCTGGCGTTCCACCACCGCCTCGACAATGCGCCTGAGCGTCTTGCGCCTCTGGTCGAGGGCCTCCATCATCCACCGGGCGCGATTGAGCGAGCGCTGGAGATACTCCTTCGCCTCCGGTGCAAGGTCGCCGGTATTCTTGGCCAGCTTCATCGCGTAGGAACTAAGCCGCAATCGCGGCACGGTCTCATCGCGAAGCGAAACTTGCCAGCCTTCTTCCGTCTTGTAGACCGTTGCATCAGGCACGACACCCGAAACCGGCTCCCCGTCCTCGAGCGGCCCGCTGTCCCTGGCGAGGTCACGCAGCCGGCCCAACGCATCCAGCAGGTCCTCTCTCGACCATCCGAACTTGCGCTGGATCCGAGCCCACTTGCCGTGCAGCAGTTCGTCGTACCCTTCGACCAGAAGCTTCTCGAGGCCCGGGCAGGGTTCGGGCATCGCCCTGCACCGCAGCAGGAGGTTTTCCCTCAAATCCCGCGCTCCCACACCAGCCGGCGCCACGCGCTGCACCACGCGCAACACCTCCTCCACTACCGAAGGTTCCTCCCCGACCGCACCCGCAATCTCCTCCAGGGTGTCCTTGAGATACCCGCGGTCATCCAGGCAGCCGACGATGTATTCCGCGACCATCTCCTCCTCTTCGGTCAGCTTTTCCAGCCGCACGGCCTCCTGGAGTTCCTGGCGCCACGACCGCGCCGGCGAAACCCGCCCCTCCACGTCGAACGCCTCGGGGATGTCACCACCTGACGGAGCCACGCTGGAACGACTGTCCTTCAGGTACTGCAAAAGGTTGCCAAGCTGACCGGGATCCACGACCTGATCGGCTCGAGCCGACTCGGGATCTTCGTCTCCGCCAGGCGGTGTCATCTTCTCCGGCGGATCCGGTTCAGGAAGCACTGTTCGCATCACCGGCTGCTCATCCGCCTCGAGAAAGATGTTCTCCTCCAGTTCGGCCTGGAGTCTGGCTTCCAGGTCCAGCAGTGGAAGCAGCAAGAGTTCATTGCGGAGGATCTGGACAGGCTGGAGCTTCAGTTCCTGTCGTAGTCCCAAACTTATGGTCAGCCCGAGTCCTGGCTTCATCTCGTACCTCGCAGTCGCATCGGGTCGGGGTGGCTCTCCCTCGCAATTAGCATACCAACCTAGCTACTATTAGGAAGCAGCCCGGGAGCGATGTCAAGCGGAAACACGCGCTTGCCCCCTTGCCAAACCAGTGCGGCTGCTCGAGGCCTGCCACCGCACCATTGACCGGGCCATGCGGCTGTCGCGTGTCGAGACACTCCTACCGGGAGAAACGGCACCCATTTCCATCCCGTGGCCGGCAACGCTCGAGTAGGCCCTGGCGGCTTTTCCCCTGCTTTCGGGGCACCGACAGCCCATCGACCTCGAGACGAACCTCTTGACATGCTCGCGAAAACAGGAATACCTTCACGAGGAACCCAGTCCGGCAGCGACATGACAGCATTCGACCGCGCTGTCAAATAGGTGATGCGATGCGGGCGAATGGACACACCATAGAAAGTGAGACGAAACCAGACATGAAACCCGATCAGTCGAATGAGACAGACGACACGACCACCACGCGCGAAGAACGCCTCGAGGAGGCATCGAGACCCCGGCCTTGCGGCGAGCACGCCACCATGGACGGCACGGAGGAATGGCGCGTGAACGGCGAGAACGGTGCCACACCGGCCCCGGACGCGCGGCCCGGCGAAGGATTGGAAGCCGGAGCACACGCACCGTCCGTCACAGACCAAGAACAACAGGTAGAAGTCGCCCCGTCCGCAAGCCGCCCGGCAGCGGAAGCGCAGGTTGGGGAGAGCGCTGCAACGGCCGAGGATTCCCAGGCGGACCAGGCTCGCCCAGTTGCCGCGCCGGACCCCGAACCGGAGAGACGCCGGCTGGAAGTGCCCGAGACGGCCGAGGCGGACCAGACGTTCGAGCAGCTCGGCGTCCCCCCGGATCTCTTGCAGGGTATCGCCTCCCTCGGGTATGCGCAGCCCACGGCGGTCCAGGCCGCCATATACCAGCGGGCGCTGGACAACCACGACCTCATCGTCAGGTCCAAGACCGGGACCGGGAAGACAGCAGCCTTCATGCTGCCCATCCTGGCACGCATCCCGGCAGATGCCCGGCAGACAAAAGCGCTCGTCCTCGTGCCGACTCGAGAACTCGCCACACAGGTGGCCGACGAGGGAGCCGCGATCGCTGCATTCCGCAGCATCTCCATCGTGCCGATCTATGGAGGAGTCGGCCTGGGGCAGCAGGCGGACAAGCTGCGAGCCGGGGCGGAGGTGGTCGTGGGGACGCCAGGACGCACCCTGGACCACATCCGCCGGGGCAACCTCGACCTCTCCCACGCCACGTTCGTCGTCCTGGACGAGGCGGACGAGATGCTCTCCATGGGGTTCCTGGAAGAAGTGACCGCCATTCTGAAGCACGTGCCACCCGACCACCAGACGCTGCTGCTGTCGGCGACCGTGGGGGCGACCGTGGCGGGCATCATCAGCCAGTTCATGCGCGATCCCGATGAGATCTTCCTGTCCACCGATGTCCGGACGGTGGAAGGGATTCGCAACATCTTGTTCGAATGCTCCGACGCATACCCCAAGGCAAGAAGCCTCCTCTACGCGCTCTACCTCGAGGATCCGGAGTCGGCCATCATCTTCTGCAACACGCGCGACGACTGTGCGTTCGTGTCCGCCTACCTGCGCCGGCAGGGGTTCGACGTCGAATTCATCAACTCGGACCTCTCCCAGGCGGAACGCACTCGAGTCATGAGCCGCATCAAACGGGGGGAACTCTCTTTCCTGGTGGCGACGGACATCGCGGCTCGAGGTATCGACATTTCGGACTTGACCCACGTGATAAACTACTCGCTGCCGGACGACCCGGACCTCTACCTGCACCGCGTGGGCCGGACCGGGCGTATCGGCAAGCTCGGCACGGCCATCACCCTGGTCAGCGGCCGGGACCTGTCCGCGGAACTGGCGCTCGAGCGGCGTTACCACATCCCGTTCGAGCACAAGTCCTTGCCGGATCCGGAAGAAGCCACCAAGTTGTGGACCCTGAAGCACCTGGGGCTGCTCCGCGAGGCGGCCGATCGCCTGGCCTACGAAACCTACCTGCCCATGGTGCGATACATGGTTCAGTCTCTCCCCGACGACGAACGGGATCGCCTGTTCGCCGCGGCACTCCGCACTTTCTTCTCATGGGATAGGGAGCAAGCGAGGCAGGACGAAGACACAGGCCGGCAGACCGGGCCGGCGGGAGGACAAGAACGCAGGGCCAGGTCCGGCGCGCCGGGTGCCGACCGCGGACCACGACGCCGCTCCAGGCGCCGGGACGAGCGTCCTCGAGACGATCGCCGGCGCGATCCACGATCTGCCCGCCGCCCGGACAGCAGGCGATCGAGCCGTTACGGCCCGCCCGGCCCCCGCTCGGACGAACGCCCTGCTCGAGACGATCGAGGCACTCGAGACGATCGAGATGTTCGAGGTGCTCGGCGAGGTGGCGACAGGAGGCCAGGACGTCGATCCCGGCGGGGGTCCGGACAGGGTACGGCGCCTCCGACCGACATCCTGGATCCGCTTGCGGCGTTCGCCGCGGCGAACGACATCGACCTGGGTGCCTGGATCGAGTCTGACGAACGCCCGGGCGAAGAGGGACACGCGCCGACACCCCGGCCGGCGTCCGGACGGAAGCGACGTCGGGGTGGGCGGAGACGACGGCGGAGCGATTCGGCAGCGGCGGGAGCTGGGGAAACCTCCCCGGCGGGCGACCGGGCGGTAGCTACCGAGGCGGGAGGAGAGCCCGCCGAGGCCCCGCTCCACATCGTGCCGCGGGATCTCGCCGGCGACGCCGACGGGACACCCGGCTCCGAACGCTGAGCTACCACCCGCGCCTCGTTCGTGGAGAGTAGGTCCTGCTCAGGACCTCGTTTCCGTTCTTATCGTACAACACGGCCCGGTCGCCGTGGTTGCGCCAGACTTCCCGATCGGAATCCCAGTAGACCGCGATGGAGCCATCGGACGCCCCGGCCCGGGCCTCCCTCTTTCCACTGACGACCTTGAACGTGAACCCCGGCGGAATGGTAATCTTGGGGAAGACCAGCCGGTCTCCCCGGCTGTTGGTCATGCTCCATCCCTCGAGATCGAGCGCGTCGGCCGAGAGGTTGACCAGGCGCAGATACTCCCGGTCGAGATTCTTGCTATCGTTGCCTGGCGCGTTGCCATGGAAGCTTGTGACGGTGACCGGGCGCTGATAGCGTGCGTCGGCCCAGACGCCCCGCCGTGCCTCCCGCGCCTCTTTCTGGGCTGCCATCAACGCTTCGTACCCGGCCGGCTTCCCGGTTCCGACGACGAACACGTAGGCGACTCC
>JAJRTE010000125.1 GCA_024278455.1 Myxococcota bacterium | reverse complement strand
CGTGTGGTCGATGGGAATGACGACACGTCCCAACGACAGGGTGCCGGTCGTCTCATCGACGAACCCGGAAACGCCGGGTGCGATGAACAGGGCCATGGTGCCGGCCGACGACGCCACGGGAACAGCCACTGGCCACGAGAACCACCGTCCGATGCCCCTTCGTGCAGTGGTGGCGAGCACGACGAGGTCGGCGGACCGGTCGCGGAGGTGGGCTGTGAGCGTGGCCAGCGGGTTCGTGCCGGCGAGAGCCGTGAGGCGTGGGCGAAACGGGGCGCATCCGGGTGCCGCGGGTTCACCGATCGACAGGCCCCAGGCTGTGAGCGTGTCCTGCATGGCCAGTCGGCCTTCCCAGTCGACGGGCCCGGGGCGACGATGCACGTGGACGACTTCCAGTTCCGCGCCCATGTCATGGGCGAGCTTCAAGGCGTGCACGAATGCGACGCGCGACGATGGCGAGAAATCGACTGGAACCATCACTCGTGAGAACGTTCTGGCCGATGGCTCCGATACCGGATCAGACTGCCTGACGTTCATCATCGAGTACCCCCTGCAGCTTCAGCCCCTGGGTCCGGGTGATAATACCCCGGCGCGTGGTATTCCACAACGGGCAACGGGCGGAAACGGGCGACGGAAACTTTTCTCTCATCACATTCCGGCGGATAGGATAGTATTGGGCACTTCAGACACGCGAAACAACAGCGGGAATGCTGGGAACAGGGACCAGATGCACGAAGAATTGACCGGAGATCTCATCATGGTGAGCGGGATCCGGTTCGTCGGATACCACGGGATCCTGCCCGAGGAACGACGAGACGGGTGCCGGTACCGGGCGGATATCGTCGTCCAGTGCGCAATGGAGGCCGCGAGCCGCACGGACAAGATTTCTTCCACCATCGACTATCGCAAGCTGTGCCGGATCGTAGTCGAGCGCGGGACCGGCAAGCGGTACAATCTCATCGAGCGCGTGGCCGGCGTCATTGCAGAGGAAATACTCAGGGAAACCTCGGCGACGGCATGCGCGATCACACTCTACAAGTATCCCTCGGACATCGAGGCGGAGTCCGTGGCGGTTCGTGTCGTCAGAAAGCGGGCGGACCTCGAGCAGCCCTCTCCGGACGAGGGTTGACAGGGTTATGCGGATCGCGTGCGCTGTCGAGGGAGATGGGTGCGCGCTCTGCGCCTTGTGACGAAGGCCATGGCAATGGCGGTCAGCACCCAGGTGGTGGACCCGGGTCCGTCATCTCGAGACCGGGCCTGGTTGCAGGTACACCCCCCACCTCCCGTTTCCTGTGTCGGAGAGGCAAGCTCTTCCGGCGTGGCGGTGGGTTCTTCCGTGTCGTCGTCTCCGGAAACGGTGTCATCGCCGGCCGGCGAGGTGTCGTCGTCGCTCGATGATGCGTCGTCGTCCTGGATCGACGTGTCATCGTCGGACAGCGAACCATCGTCGTCACCTCCCGATACGTCATCGTCACCCGGGGGACTGTCGTCATCGCCAGCGGTTGCGTCGTCGTCGCCCAGGGGGCTGTCGTCACCTGCCGAGGCGTCGTCGTCTCCGGCTGTCACATCGATCAGCCCGTCGCAGTCGTTGTCGACACCATCGACCAGTTCCTCCGCGCCAGGGTGAATCTGGGGATCGGCGTCGTTGCAGTCACCGTCTTCGGTGCGGTATCCATCGCCGTCCACGTCTGCGAAGGCGGGCTCCAAGGGGCCGCCGTAGGCGCCGAGGTCGTTCCTCGAACCATCGGGATCGTCATACTCCGGGAAAGGATTCCCGGCGTCGTGCGTGGGACTGTCCGAGGATGTATGCAGGTCGTCGTTGTCCGGGTTTCCATCGTTGGTGAATGTGGTGAAGCCAGGGTCCACCGACATGTCGGTATCCGAAGCGGTGCAGCGGCCCCCGAAGTCTTCCGGCGTGTTCCCGTAGACATCGTTGTAGGACAGGGTAGGCACGCTGCTGCCCTGGCAGAGGACACCGAAATCACTATTGAACGCGATGATGTTGTTGCCAATGGCAGGGAAAGCCTGGTCGGCGCACCGGATACCGGCGCCCGATCCGGTCACGATGGTGTTGTTCAGGATGTGTGGGGAGGCGTCGCCTGCCTCCGGCGAGCCTTCGAGGACGATGCCGTCGTGATTGTCCTGGAGCACGTTCTGGTAGATCGTGGGATAGGACTGCGAGAGGACGTAGATGGCCGCGCCGGTGTTCCGTGTGAACCAGTTCGCGCTGATGGCCGGAGACGACGCCGACAACCGGATGCCAATGCCGTTCCCATCGAACCAGTTCTCGAGAATGTCCGGGTATGACCCGGCCTCGAGCGAGAGGGCGGTACCAAGCGCTCCGCGGAACGTGTTGTCGCTCAAGGTCGGAGACGTGCCCGACAGGGTTACCGCGTCCAGCGCCGTGGCCTCGAACTGGTTCCCGAGGATCCAGGGTGCATTGCTGCGATCGCAACGGATGTCCCGGTCGTTGTCGTGGAAAAGATTGTCCTGGACCAGGGCGGAGCAGCCTTGGCCAACGTGTATCGCCTCACCGGTGCAGTAGGAAAATTCGTTCCCGGTGATACTGGGATCAGACCCGTCCTCGAGAAAGATCGCCCGGCCCAGTGCCAGGAAACGGTTTCCGTCGATGTGCGGATCGGAGTCCCGCGTGGCGTACACGCCGGTGGGTCCCGGTCCTTCTAGGAGGTTGTCCCGGATGTCAGGAGAAGACCCGTCGAGCAGTATCAAGGCGTCCGTTTCGGCCTCACCGGCACCAGCGATTTCGAAGCCCTCCAGGACAGCCGCCGGGGCCTCCTCGAACGTGATGACGGTGCCGGTGCCATTTCCCGTGATGAGGGCCGTCGTGGCGTCCAGGCCTGGCCCGCGCAACACGACTCCGGTACGAATCTCGATGCGTTCGTTGTATATCCCGGGAGCGACGAGAATCTCGTCCCCATCCCGCGCGGCATCGATGGCACCCTGGATCGTGGCGTAGTCACCCGGCACCGTCATCGTGGACGCGCGGACATTGCCCCCCAGCAACGACAACCACAGGAACGGAAGGATAGCCATGCGCCATCCCGGCGCCAGCGGGCTCCTACCTCTCTTCACGTCCACCTCCGCGCTTCCGCTTCCCGCTCCATCAGGCCGGCGCGATCCCGCCGGGAACACCCGAACAGCGGTTTCCGCACCCACCAGGCCCCTGGTCCCCGCACATCTCGGTCTGGCCACCGTGCACTCGAGACGAGACCGACAACGCTGCCCCACCTGAACTATAGCCGAGCGAGACGTGCGTGTCACGCCATTTCTTCCCGGCAAAACAACGGGTTGAGTCGCCTGTCTCCAATCCCGCACTCTTGCCGGCGATCGGGCCGCCGAAAAGGATGGGGATCGCAGGCGAATGGACGATGCTCGCACCGGCGCCGCCTGCACCGTTCCGGGGGCATCACAAGAAATTGCTCAAGTGGATCGGGCGGATGTGCCGTAAGTGAGAGGTAGGAATCGGAGAGGACTGATCCCATGACGCCATCACGGTTTCAGTCGAACAAACCTGGACTCACTCAGAGAGCACCGAGGAGTCAGCTATGAAGTCGACAAGATTTGGTGTGGCAAACGGGTTGACATACTTGACAGCCATTGTCGCGGCAATCGCCTGCACACCGTTCGTCAGCCAGGCGGCGTTCCCGGAGTCGTTCGACCTGGGCGACGCCGACGTGGGGTTCTTCGGGCAGAACGAATTCGATCAGTCCGGGTACCGCGTGGTTGGCGTGGGCGATGTCAATGGCGATCACACGGACGACATTTTGATAACCGCCCCTGGTGCGTTCAACTGGTCGGGGGCCGTCTATCTCGTGCTTGGCAAGACCTCCGGCATGGAGCCACTGATGAGCCTCGAGCAGGCGGATGTCGCGTGGGTCGGAGAGGCCGAAGGTGACCAGGCCGGCGTGGGGGCATGCGCGCTCGGGGATTTCAACGGAGATGGACTCGCCGATTTTGCGGTCGGAGCCCCATTTGCCGGCGACGAGTATGGCCAGGGCAAGGCCTACGTGATCCTCGGTCGAACCGGTGGATGGAGCGCTCAGAATTCCCTCGCCGACGCCGATATCATGCTCGTCGGCGAGGCTGGCATGGCACTGACGGGTTTCTCGCTGGCAGGCACCGAGGACCTCAACGGAGACGGGTTCGACGACCTGGCCGTGGGGGCCCATGGGACCGGATCTTCGACGGGCAAAGTGTTCGTCGTGCTCGGCGGGGCTTCCGGCCAGTTCGGTTCCGTGGAGTCGCTCGCCGCGTTCCCGTCGTTCGCCGGTGAGGCTGCCGGTGACAGTGCTGGATTCTCGGTGGCCGGCGTCGGCGACACCAATGGCGATGGATTCGGCGACCTGTTGATCGGCGCCTATGGCAACAGCGAGGCGGCGAGCAAGGCCGGGAAGGCCTACCTGGTCCTGGGTCATGCCGGAACCTGGAGTTCAGACTACCCCCTCTCCCAGGCCGACGTCGTGTTCCTCGGCCAGTCGGCAAAGGACTATGCCGGATACGCCGTGGCTCCAGCCGGCGACCTCGACGCCGACGGGCTCGCCGATTTCGTCATCGGGGCACCCGGGCGCGACGACAACGGCGAGGCCGCGGGGATGGCTGCGGTCGTCTATGGCAAGACATCCTTCGGGAGCGCATACGACCTCGGGCAGGCTGACGTGCGGCTCCAGGGCGCGGCCAGCGGAGATGCTGCCGGATCCAGCATCTCGAGCGCTGGCGATGTGGATGGCGACGGGTTTTCGGACCTCCTCATTGCGGCCCCCACCAGTGATTTCAGCGACACGGATGCCGGGGCGGTCTACCTGGTGCGCGGCGGCCCCCGGTTCCTGGGCGAGGAGAACCTCGACGGGGCGACCACGCTGTTCGCCGGGGAGGCTGCCCTCGATCAGGCTGGCTGGTCCGTTTCGAGCGGCGGCGATGTGGATGGAGACGGCTTCTCCGACATCGTGGTGAGTGCCTACGGCAGCGACTACAACGGTGCCGGCTCGGGAATGACCTACCTGATCTTCAGCGGCCCGCGGGTGGATATCGATGGTGATGGCTTCTCCGAGGCGATGGGCGACTGCAACGACTACAACGCCGCCCAAAACCCAGGCATGGCCGAGATTCCGAACAACGGGATCGATGACGATTGCCGCTACGGAGACGCCCGGACCCTGCGTTTCATCAGAGGCTGGTAAGCCCCTGCCTCAGACATTCCACGACCGTCCCGCCCTCTTCCTCATGCTTTTTCCTCCGCCCCAGGTCCTCATCGCAATAACCCTTTGAAACTCGAGCGGTGATCTGCTAGAAGGGTACCGCTTGAACCCCGTCCGGGTGCCGCCCGGCGGCAAGGGTTGCAACACACAGGAGGAAACATGGGAAGCGAAGGCATCACCCCTCGAGACGAAGACTACTCCCAGTGGTACATCGACATTTGCACCAAGGCGGAACTCGCCGACTATTCCGCCGTAAAAGGCTGCATGGTCATCCGGCCCAACGGGTACGCCATCTGGGAGAAGATGCAGCGCGCGCTCGACGACATGTTCAAAGCGACAGGCCATCGTAATGCCTACTTTCCCCTCTTCGTCCCCAAGTCGTTCCTTTCGAGAGAGGCCGAGCACGTGGAAGGCTTCGCCAAGGAATGCGCGGTCGTTACCCATTACCGGCTGATGAATGCACCAGACGGTTCCGGCATCGTCGTCGATCCTTCCGCCAAGCTCGAGGAGGAACTGATCGTTCGGCCCACGTCGGAGACCATCATCTGGTCCATGTACAAGAAATGGATCCAGAGCTACCGCGATCTCCCGCTGCTGCTCAACCAATGGGCCAATGTCGTCAGGTGGGAGATGCGCACGAGGCTGTTTCTCCGCACCACCGAGTTCCTCTGGCAGGAAGGCCACACCGCCCATGCCTCGAGCGAGGACGCGGAGGCGGAAGCGCTGCGCATCTTGGAGGTGTATCGGCGTTTTGCCGAGGAGTGGCTGGCGCTTCCCGTCCTCGTGGGACGGAAGACCGAGTCGGAGAAGTTTGCCGGCGCCCAACACACCTACTGTATCGAGGCCATGATGCAGGACGGGAAGGCGCTCCAGGCGGGCACGTCTCATCACCTCGGCCAGAATTTCGCCAAGGCCTTCGATGTGACCTTCCAGACCGAAACCGGCACTCGAGAGTATGTCTACGCCACTTCCTGGGGAGTCAGCACGCGGCTCATCGGGGCACTGATCATGGCCCATTCCGATGACCACGGCCTCGTCCTGCCCCCAAGGATGGCGGATATCCAGGCAGTCATCGTTCCCATCTTCAAGAAGCAAGCCGAACTCCAGGCCATCCAGGAAGCGGTCGGCCGCCGTGCGGACAGTTGGCGAGACGCTTTCTCGTTCCAGATGGACGACCGCGATACGGTGACCCCGGGGTTCAAGTTCGCGGACTGGGAACTGAAAGGGACGCCGGTGCGCATCGAGATCGGTCCCCGGGACCTCGCCAAGGGCCAGGCCGTCGTGGTGCGTCGCGACCTGGAGCGGGGCCAGGAAGGCCACAAGACCTTCGTTCCCCTGGACGAAATCGTCGCCCACGTTCCCAGGACCCTGGATACCATTCAGCGCAACCTGTTCGACCGCGCCCTGGCGTTCCGCACCGCGCATACCTACGATGTGGACACCTACGACGAAATGAAGGCGCGCATCGAAGAAGCCCCCGGTTTTTTCCGTGCCTTCTTCGACGGTTCCGCGGAGGACGAGGCACGCATCAAGGCCGAAACCGGGGCGACCGTCCGTTGCATCCCATTCGGCGACCAAGGAGAACGGGGCACCTGCTTCCTGACCGGACGCGCAACCAACCAGCGGGTCATCTTCGCCAAGGCCTACTGACCCAGGGGCACCCCTCCCCGCACCCATTATCCGTCTGGAGCTACCGTCTCAAGACAGTAGCCATCCTGCCGGATCCAGGAGCACCGCTCCCGCACCCGTCTCAAACCGCCGTCTTCCTGCAGGTCGATGGGTCCGCCTGGTATCCACCGCGCACCGTCAGAACAGAAAAGGTATCAGCGCCCGGCGCTTGGCGGGATAGTCCGGGAACCGGTCCCGGTACCATCGGTGGTGGGCCCTTGCTCGAGGCACCAGGTTGGCGGCGGTCCACAGGGCGAACGTCAGTCCGGCCGGACTCCACGTGGCGATGGCCCATCCAAACCACTCGAGGATTTCTCCCAGGTAGTTGGGGCTCGATACCCAGCGGAACAGGCCGCCATGCGGCACCCTGTAGCCCTTTTCCCCCGGCTTGCGCAACGCGAGAAGGCGCTCGTCGGAGTCGATGTTGACCAGGAACCCGATGATGAACAGGCTCAGCCCGACCAGGAACCTGGGATCGAGCAGCCAGCCAGCGGGGCGAGGCGGTGACAGGGTGAACAGGTAGCGGCCGTTGATATAGCCGTTTCCCACGTTGAACAGGACGCCGAACAACACGATGACCGCGGGAATCCGCTTGCCGGCTGTCCGCCTGCGGAAGGGATACACGAACCCGCGATACAGGTAGTGGCATTCCCACATCACGAGCGCCGTCCATGCCACCAGGGATGTCCGCCTGTCGCCCAAGAAGAACAACATCCCCATGGCAATGGCGGAAACCGACTCCATCAGCACCCACCCCAGTCGTTCGGGAATCGCCGGCCCCCACCCCGCGCGACCGTGACGGCCGTAAGGGGCGGATTTGAACCACAACACGAAAAAGACGACCACGGCCAATGCTACCCACAAGACCATCAGGTGCCGGTGCAGTTCCGTTTCCGTCATGGCGGCATGACCCTCCTCGAGCTTCGGGGCAAGGCGGCACGATCAGGACGCGGCGAAACCTGGCGCGCGGCTATCACCCGGGGGCAGCGCGGGGAGCCACGCCAGGACCCAGGTCGCGTTCCCAGCATCCCCGGAACCCGGGAGCCGGGCCAGCCGGTACGTCACTTCCACGCCCTTCCCGTTCTCATCGAACAGGCTCCGGCAACAGCCGTCGTCCACCGTGCCGGATGTCGCCGCACGACCGGGTGCTCGAAAGTGGTGCCCGATACACTTGCCCAGTCCGGGGAGCAATTCCTCAAGCTCATGACCGATGGCATCGTCACAGGCCACGCCGGTCAGAGCTGCCGCCGCGTGGCTCCATAGCAGCACCCGGCCAGCCCCGTCCAGCACGGCCACACCGGCCTGAACGTGAGCCATCAGACCGGCAACCAGGCGCTGTTCGTTCCTCAACCGCTGCTGGACCGATTCCAGGCGCGACCGGACGGTGGCGGCTTCGCGGTCCATCGCGGCTGCATACTGGCGGGCGAGTCGCGCCAGCCCTCTGCGCAGGCGGGAACGCGCTCGCGCCCTGACAACCGGGTCGGGTTCCACCTCCCAGCCCATGCGCGCGAGCAGGTACTCTTCGATCACCGCCATGCCCCTGAGGAAACGTTCCATCGGAACCACGGGAAACCAGGATTCGCAATCGCTTCTTCCCCCGAGTACGGCCCTGAGCCGGCGAACCAGCGCGCGGGCATCCGGCAGCTCGGCCAGGGTACGTGCCAACTCCTCGGCGTTCTCGTCGAGCAGTTCGATGAGGTTGAGCATGAGAACCTCTCGTGTTGCAGGCGTGCCCGTGGTGGCACATCTCCGACGTGTATCACAGAGCAGGGTCCCGTCAAGTGTGTAATTCTGCTTCTGTGTCTTCTCCTGTGCCAATCGCGAAACGTGGGGAAGCAGCAACTGCAAGTCGCTCGTGCTCGCTGCGCCCTTCCTCAACTCCGAAACGCTGGCGTGCCGGCCCCCGATTTCTCAATCCAACGGAGAGCGGGGTCCACGAGTCTTCTGACCGTGGATGGCGCGCGGATGCCGGCTTGCAATCTTCGAACAAGCCTGGTTGAATAGCGGGGGCGATGTGTGAGAATGCTCGATCTTGCAGGTTTTCTACCCCCGCGGGAGAGGGCGACAGCCTGGAGACGATATGGAGAGAAAGGACTCAGCTACGGACATTGGGGGAGATGGTGGGCGGCCGGGGGGGGCGGATGCCGGGGATGCCGGGGTCGGCGGGGGCATAGTGTGGGCCATCGACAAGGAACTGGCCACCGTGCCGATCGAGAGCGACGAGGAGTTTGAGCGCCAGGAGAAAAAGTGGCTCGAGACCATATACAAGGGAGACAAGGTTCCCGAGGTGACCGGGAAGGTGCTGTTTGCCGGTGCCATTCTCGGTTGGGTCATGGTCGCGTGCAATCTCTACATGGGGATGAAGATCGGGTGGACGGTCGGCGGGTCGCTCATCGCGGTCATCGTCTCCTATTCCTTTATCAGGCTGCTGCGCTTCGAACACTACACGCCACTCGAGAACAACTTGACGCAGACGATGGTATCGGCGGCCGGTTCGCTGGGCTCGATCATCATCTTGATTCCCGCGCTCTATCTCTTGCACCTGCAGATCCCGCAGCTCGTCCCTCGGCTCGAGGCCTGGCAGGTGTTCAGTTGGGTGTTTTTCTCGAGCTTCCTGGGGGTGTTCTGGGCGGTGCCGTTGAGGAAGCAGGTCGTGGGCATCGAGAAGCTCATGTTCCCGACCGGGACCGCCTGTGCCCACACCATTCTTGCCATGCACGCTCGAGGCAAGGAGTCGACCAACAAGGCGCGTTGGTTGTTCGGTACAGCCGGGGTCGCAGGGTTGTTCCAGATGCTCAAGGACGGGTTCCACCTCTTTCCGGACAGCGTGTCCCTCCCGTTCACGTGGGCGGGACACCAGGTGTCGAAGTTGACCCAGGGTATTTCTCTCAGTCCGATGCTCATGGGCGCCGGGTTCCTGGTCGGGATTCGTGTTACCCTGTCCATGGTGGTGGCCGCGTCGGTTGCGTGGCTCGTCATCGTGCCCTGGCTGCTGGACCAAGGCGTGGTGGACGGTCCGTCCTACCGGTTGGTGGTCCGGTGGACCATGTGGCCGTCCATCGGGGCGCTGGTGACTTCGGGCCTGACCGCCACGGCGTTGCGCTGGCGTACCCTGTACAATGCGCTGAGCGCCATTTGGAAGAAGCGAGGCCCGGCCAGCAAGCAGGCGGAGGCCATGAAGGCGCTCGAGGTACCGTTCTGGCTCTGGCTGGGAGGCCTTCTGCTCGCGTCCGCCGGGATCATGACCATGCTCAGCGTGGTGTTCCACGTGCCCGTCTACCTGGCGTTTCTCGCGGTCGCCGTAAGCGCGATCTTCGCGATCATCGCGATTCGGGCCACGGGCGAAACGGACATCAATCCGATCAATTCGGTATCGAACGCGGCCCTGATGGTCTACGGCGGGCTCGAGCCCGGGTCGCCCATGGTCCCCATGATTGCGGCCGAAGTGACTTCCGCCGGGGGGAGCGAGGCGGCGGACATGACGCAGGACTTGAAGACCGGGTATCTGCTCGGGGCCACGCCCCGGAGGCAGTTCTATGTGCAGATTGCGGGGATCCTGGTCGGTTCTATCGGTGCGGTGCCCCTGCTCTTCCTGGTCACGGGTCTGCTGGAGGGCGAGTGCCGGTTCAAGGACGAAGACAGGGCGATGGCGATGGTGGCGACCATGGATCCTGCCGTGGTCGAGCCCGCGGTGCAGTATGCGGAGCGTGTCAAGCAGTGCCGCCAGCGGGAGACGGAGGAGCTGGGGGCGTGCATGGCGGAGGCGGAGCAGAAATTCGACGAGGAGGCCGGCGGGCGGTTTGCACTCGATCCTGTGTATGCCGACGTGTTCGAGCAGAACTACTGCCGGATGGGCACGCCGAAGCTCCCGACCATCGGTGCGGTGGTTCGGTCCGGCTTCGGGCGAATCGTCTCCGACCCATCGACGAAGATGCCTCCCTATTCCCGGGCAGCCCTGCTGATCGGCATCTTGTTCGGGTTCGCGGTCACGATCCTGGAGAAGGCGAAGTGGCGGTTCCGCGGCTACATGCCGTCGGTGATGGGAGCGTCGATCGGGTTCATCCTTCCGGCCTACTACTCGTGGGCCATGTTCAGCGGGGCGCTGGTACAGTGGATCATCAAGCGGAAGAATCCGGAGTGGGTGGAGAAGTACAGTTTTGCCGTGGCTTCGGGCGGGATCCTCGGCGAAGGGCTCATGGGCGTCCTGGTGATTGCTGCCGTCATGGTGATCGGGCTGCTTGGGGGCGGGGGATAGGGCGTGCCGCTCCCCGGGGAGGGCCGGGCCTGCCCCACCGGCGCAATCCTACAAGATGATCTCTCCGCGCCGTTGTTTGGCCACCTTGCGCGGATCGCCTCGCCATTCGCGAGGGTAGCCCAGGGGCGTGCAAACGAGTTGGATCCGGCCGACACGTTTGCTCACCGGCGTGTGCGTGTGGCCGCAGACCGACACCTTCACCCGGGGGTCCTGCAAGAGGACTTCTCCGAAAAGCTTGCTTCCCAGGAACGCGGTGAAGAAATCCCGGGCCAGGAACGGCCTGGACTGGATGGCCTGGGCAAAAGGAACCACGTGCGTCACCGCCACGACCCGGGACGCATGGGGCGGCAATGCCCTCAGGTGCGCCTCGAGGTCGGAAGCCATCACTCGAGTGACCTCGGTGTCGGCCATGGAGGTACCGTCGGGCCGCTGAAACGATGTCCGGAGCGGGTCGACCCAGGCGTAGCCGCCCTGGTACCCCCGGCGGAAGGCGTCGTCGTCGAAGAAGAAGCGAGCGACTCGAGTCGCCAGGGAGTAGTCGTACCAGCCGGTGACTCCGGCAAAACCGATCGAGCCGATGGTCACGGGCGAGGCCGGCAAGTAGTGGATGCCGAGTTTCCGGCACAGGTCGAACAGCTCCTCGCGGTAGAAGCGCCACGTATCCACCTCGCCGCTGGCCACCTCGCGCCACGGCGCCCACAGGTCATGGTTCCCGGGTACGAAGAGGACATGTTCGCCAACGTTGACAAGACGTTCCAGCGTGCGAGCCGCCGTTTGCCGGTTCGACGCGACGTCTCCGGCCACGACCAGGACATCAGGCGGGTCGGAAGCCAACTGCTCCAGCATGGCGGCGACGACCGGTCCGTTCGCGGTGTGGTCCAGGTGCAGGTCCGAAACGCTCACGATGCGCACGACGACTCCTCGAGAAACGTCTGCAGGTCGAGGACTGCGGTCGTCCCCACGGGAGCCCCGGGGCGGTCGCGGGGGGATAGAGTGAAGTGTAGCGCTTTACGCACCGGGTGTGAAGGCAGGAAGCCCAGGGCTGTTGCCAGCGTGATGGTGACATGGTACATTTCCTTGGCCACGCGGGACAGCTCGCGATGCCCTTGTGTCCACTCTTGACAACCCGCAATATCGATCGGCTCCCCTGACACTGTGGCGGCGTGCTGCCAGCATGCCCCGTTTCGGGCAAGATGCCGCCTGGGATATCGCCTATCGGTCGGCGACATGAGCGAAGAGAACTCTCGACATGAGCCTGTCCGGCTCGAACTCCCCCTCCCGGTCGACTGGGTGAGCTGGGATGCCATCAAGGTGCTGCGGCGCTTGCACTACCTCGACCATGATGCCTACCTCGTGGGCGGCTGCGTCAGAGATCTCATGCTCGGCAGATACCCCAAGGACTTCGACGTGGCCACATCGGCTCGCCCCCGAGAAGTGAAACGGGCCTTCTCCAACTGTCGCCTGATAGGACGCCGATTCCGGCTGGCCCATGTGTTGTTCTCCGGGAGCACCGTCGAAGTGGCGACGTTTCGGCGGAGTCCCGATGTCATCGAAAACCTGGAAGGGCCGGTTTCCGATGGCGAACTCGGCCACCAGCGAGTCGAGTCGCCGGTCGGCACCGGCGGCCGGGACCGGGAAGTCACGAGCGAAGTGCTCGAGGAACCGCCCCAGGCGGCCGGCACGGGCACGGGTCCTGCCGGGACCGACCTGCTGATCCAGTCAGACAACGTCTTCGGCACACCTCGAGAAGACGCCCTCCGGCGTGACTTCACTATCAACGGGCTGTTCTACGATATCAGGACAGCAACAGTCATCGACTGGATAGGCGGGATTCGCGACCTGGAAGCCAGGGTCGTGCGCACCATCGGGGAGCCCGATGTGCGCTTCCGCGAGGACCCGGTACGTATGCTCCGAGCCATTCGGTTTGCGTCGCAACTGAGATTCTCCATCGAACGCAAGACATGGTCTTCGATCTGCCTGGTGGCACCCGATATCGAGCGAGCCGCGCCACCCCGGATTCTCGAGGAGGTCTACCGCGTGATGCGGGCCGGCGGAGCCGCGCGTGCCTTCCGCATGATGGCCGCGGCGGGTCTGCTCGACCGTTTTCTCGAGGAACTCGTGCCCTGCGTCCGGCACGCTGGACTCGAGGAGGCGCAGTGCGGCCCGGTGGTCCCTTCCCCCGGCAGGTCTGCCCCCGGAATCCGTTTCAGTTCTCTCGGCGCGCATCCGGCTGTCGAAGATGTCCGATCTGGTGCGACGTCCGGGCACGCCGTGCCGTCCCCGAAGCTCCAGGACATGCTGGCCGCCCTGGACCGCGCAGCCCTGCACGGGATCGTGCTACCGAACCATCTTTTGCTGGCGGTCTTGTGTATCGAGCCGGTCTTGAACCACGTCCGGGAGGTGGAGGAGGGGAACGTTTCGGAGACCCTGCATGCCCGTGCCGGCGAACTGTTCGACGTGTTGGGAGCGCGCCTTCGTCTCGCACGGCGTGACAGGGAGCTGGCGAGGCTGGCCCTTCTCGGATATCACAAAGCGGTTCGCCAGGCCCTGGTCGGGCGTGTTTCCCCGGGGCTGACGAAGAAGAGTTACTTCTCTGATTCCCTGGTCCTCATCATGTTGGCGACGATGGATGGCCATTTTCCCAAAGAGACACTGGCGACGCTCGCGGCACGAGCGCAACTGGACGACCACCTTAGACCCTTGCTCGACCTGGCCCTGGCCCGGAAGCCGAAGCCGGCTCCCCGTCGCTCCAGGCGTCGCAGGCGGAATCGTCTCCCGGGACGGAGCCGTGGTGCGAACGAGCCGGGATCCCCACTGGAACAGAGCGGCGGCAACGTCCCGGACACGCTGTTTCCAGCGTCCCGGCATGACCAGGGGGGCGAAGCATGACATCCGGTCTCGTTTTTCGGCCTTCCGCGGGCGCCATGGTACGGGGCGCACTGTTCGTCATCGGCGCTGGCTTGTGCCTGTTCCTCACCGCCTTGGGACTGGTGACCGCTACCGGGGCGACACTCATGATCCTCCGCGTGGCCGCCCTGTTCCCCTTGCTGATAACGGTCGCGGCCCTGCTTGCGTTCGTGGTCGTGCTTTCGCGAAAGGTCGAGCTGGACGCTGTTCGACTCGTCCATCGCCAGGTTTTCAAGAACCAGACGATAGGGCTTGCCACGATCCGTCGCGTCGAACTCAGGAGTGGCGAGAGCGGCCACGTTGACACGATGAAGATCTTCTGGGACGGGAAGACGTTCTACCTGGACGCCAGGGCCGTGGCGCGTTTCGAGGACCTGGTCCACGAGCTGTTCTCTCGAACCGGCCAGGCGGAGTGGGTGGAAGTGGAGGAGTTCTCTCCCGCGTCCGGGTGAGCGTCCCGGGGTCTTCAGCGCGGTGGCCTTGCCCCGTTCGACCTTTGGTCTCGCATCGCGTGCTGCTTTTGCGCATACTTCCATGAGATGACATGTCGCGTGCCGCCCACACGGGTGGCGGTTGCTGGTCGATGATGACGCGGAGGTTGGTGCGGCGATGCCAGGAATCGGGCTGGAGAGGTGGGTGACGTGGGGGGTGTGCATGGGCTTCGCCAGTGTCCTGGTCACAGGGTGCCGGAACACGGTAGCCATAACCGGTCTCGAAGAGGGCGACAAGTTCGTGCAGGAAGGGGGGCACGCTGTCGCGGACATCCTGTGGGTGATCGACGATTCGGGCACCATGAGCGAGGAGCAGGCGGCGCTCAGGGCCTCCTTTGGCGACTTCGTCGAGACCTTGACCGGGGCCGACCTGGACTTCCAGGTGGGTATCGTGACGACGGATGTCAGCGACCCGGACACTGCGGGCATCCTCGTCGGCGAGCCCCCCGTGCTCACCAATGACACCCCTGGTCTCGCCGACCTGTTCGCCGACCATGCCGATGTCGGTATCGACGGCAGTCCGGATGAGAGGGGCTTCGACGCGGTGCTTCTCGCCCTTTCCGAGCCTCGCATCTCGAGGGAGAACGCCGGGTTCCTGCGCGATGAGGCTACCCTGAACATCATTATCGTCAGCGATGAGGACGACCATTCGTCCATGTCGGTGTCCGACTTCCAGTCTTTTCTCACTTCCGTCAAGCCGGGGGGGGCGTTTCGGGTGTCGGCGCTGGTGGGTGATGTGCCTTACGGGTGCGCGGCCTCGAGTGGCGCTGCTGATCCCGCGCCCAAGTACCTCGAGGTGGCGGAGAATACTGAGGGGGTCACCCACAGCATCTGCGCCGACACCTACTCGGACATGATGGAACGTCTCGTCATGATCCTGAGCAACTTGCGAGACACCTTCCCGCTGTCGCGTATCGCGGACCCGGACACGATCGAAGTCACAGTCGATGGCATCGTCATCCGCAATCGAGAGATGGATGGGTGGCAGTACCTGCCGGCGTTGAACGCGGTACGGATCTCCGGTACGCCATTCCCCGAACCTGGCCAGGAAGTGGTCATTACATACGACACGCTGCGGTTTTGATGGTGGTCCCACTCTGCCGGGCGCCTGTCTCCCGGGGGTATTCAGAGCGGTTTTTCGCCGGCGTCAGTCCTCGAGGCCCCCGGCGGGCGCCCTTGCAGGTCCCGCCAGGCGCGCCACAACGCGGCACATCCGGCGGGCAGGCCGAAGAAGAGCACGAATCCCCAGAACCTCAGGTCTCCGCGGTCATCGAAGTAGTGGGTGAACGCTCGCCCCAGCGGCAGGGAGAGCAGCAGGCTCGTGGCCACGACTCGAGAAGGGTGATACCGGAGCCTCCCCAACCTCTCGAGGATGAACTCGAGCGTCGCGGGGATGGCCAGGCCGGTGAGAATGGGGTCCCAGGCGTCCGGGATGGCCAGCGGGGTGTGCTGGAGAACGATGACCAGGATCGTTGCCCCGTACAGAAACAGGCAGCGCCGGCAGAACGGCACGCCGGCCACGAGGACGCACCGATCGTGGTCCTCGGGATAGTGATGGGAGACCAGGAGCGTCAGCCATTCTCGAGGGGTCACGCGGTACCTCCCGGACGCCGGCGGAACGTGGGGAGGTGCCCGGATCTCCCCGCAGGCCAGGACGGCTCCTGTCCCCAGGTGTCGTCTGCCGGAGCCCCGCGGATCATCGCACCGACTTCAGCAGGTTCTGCGCGGAAATCAGGCGTTGCCGCACCCGTTCCTTCCCCAGCACGTCGAGCGTGTCGAAAAGGGGAGGGGTCGCCGCCTTGCCCGTGGCGGCCAGGCGTACCGTCATGAACACCTCCCTGACCTTCCATCCCGACGACGCACAATACCCCCTGAGCGCCTGCTCGATGACTCCGGCCGTCCACCCCTCTCTCGATGCGTTTTCCAGGGCGGACAGCACTTCGCCGAGCATACGCCGGGTCTCGACAGCGGTGCGTTTCTTCGGCACGAGCGCGGCCCCGTCCAGGGAGAGCGCGTCGGAGTAGAAGTAGTCGGCGTATTTCCAGAAGTCCTGAAAGACCTCCATCCTCTCGCGAATCAGCGGCACGATCCGGTCCAGGTAGGCACGCGAAAACAGCGTCTCCGACAGCCAGTCGCCCAGGTCCTTCTCGGACATGTCGCGGATGTATTGCCCGTTCAGCCACTTGAGCTTCTCGAGGTTGAACACGGGGCTGCCCAGGCTGATGTCGTCCAGCGAAAACGCCTCGATCATCTCCTCGGTCGTGAACTTCTCCGATCCGGACGGGTGGTTCCAGCCCATCAGTCCGAGAAAGTTCCGGAGCGCCTCGGGACGGAAACCAGCTTCGCTGTAGTACACCAGGGAGACCGGGTTCTTGCGCTTGCTGATCTTGGACCGATCCTGGTTACGGAGCAGGGACACGTGGACGAACTCGGGCGCTCGCCACCCGAAAGCGTCGTAGAGCACCACGTGCTTCGGCGTCGAAGTGATCCACTCCTCCGCGCGGATGACGTGCGTGACCCCCATCAGGTGGTCGTCGACCACGTTGGCGAGGTGATAGGTGGGGTATCCGTCACTCTTGAGCAGCACTTGGTCGTCGATGAGTTCGTTCTTGAACTGCACCTCCCCCCCGCAGCCGGTCGTGGAACGCTGTCTCCCCCTCGAGGGGCATTCTCAGTCGAACCACGTAAGGGGTGCCATCAGCAAGGTGGCGGTCGATCTCGGACTGGGGCAGGTCACGGCAATGCCGGTCGTACCCGGTGTTGAGCTTCTGGCTGCGCCTCTCCTTGCGCACCCGATCGAGCCGCTCCGGGGAGCAGAAACAGCGGTAGGCGTGGCCCTCCCGGACCAGTCGAGCGGCATGTTCGCGATAGATGACCGACCGTTCGCTTTGCCGATAGGGACCGCAGGCCCCCCCCACGTCCGGTCCTTCGTCCCAGGTGATTCCGAACCAACGCAAACTCTCGATAATGGCTTCCTCGAACCATGCGGTGGACCTCGATCGATCCGTATCCTCGATCCGCAGGATGAGCTTGCCCCGGTGTTTCCGGGCGAAGGCGTAGTTGAGCAAGCCCACGTAGGCGGTCCCGACATGGGGATCGCCGGTCGGACTCGGCGCGATTCGAACACGGACAGGGGGAGTTTCTGTTGTCATTCTGCTACCTTTCGCCCGAGTGGTCTCGGATGTGGCCCGGACCTTCCAGGTGCGGGCGCCACATGGAAGATGGGGAGCATCGAGCGGCGTTCCCGCTGTGAACCGAAGCGGTGCGTGGCCGATCATGCAACGAGAACGGCGTGTTCGGGCAACCGCATGCAACTGCGCTGCATCTTGCAAGCCGGGAAGGAAAAGTCAAGCATTGTCCCACACCGGGCAGGATGCCGTCTCTTTTTCCGAACTCGCCCGTTTCATGGGAGGCGATGTCACGGTCGTTCGATGGAGGCGAGCGTCGCCAGCGCTGGCACTGGATCTCGATGCGACACCTCGGCCGACACCTCGGACGGCCGCCGAGAACCGACGAGCATGTCCGACCACAACCAGAACGCGCCGCTCGAGCGCGGGTCGTCCGCGAGCCCTTCCACGCCTTCGCGTTCCACCAGGCGCACCTTGGCCGTGAGGAGTTCCGCCCACCGGCTGGTGTCTCCGTTCGCCACCGCTGCTTCGTGCCCCTGGAGGAACAACTGGGACGCCGACACCAGGTACACGCGTGTCTTCTCCGCCAGCATTTCCCGGTACAATGCCGCCTGGTCCTCGGTCAGACCTCGAGGAATCGGGGCATGGTTGAGGGCAAGGTAATGGCCGACATGGTCGCTGCCGTTCAGGAAGAACGCGGCGGATATCCAGATAGGCGTCTTCTGCCGGCGTGCGATGCCATAGTGGAAAGTGGCGGCCCGAACCCGCTCTTCCCGTTCCTGTAGCCTGTCCGCCAGCCACTTCTGGTGTCTGCCGGTTGCACCGAGGAACAAGTACCTGGCCAGTCCTCGACCCGGTCGCGGAGCCTGGAAAGTGATGCGCGAGGCATGATCGGAGAGGACGGCGCCGAGCGCGATGTGGGCCTTGGCCACGTAGAACCGTTCCACGCGGAGGTCTCCGGGCGCCAACTCTTCCCACGCCTTCTCCAGCCGATCGAGATGTTTGACCGCCCGACGAATGCGCCCTTGGAGCAGTTGCTCCCAGGCCAACTGGGTTTCCACCGCGCGCCGGTCCGCGTCCTCCAGGTCTTTGTACTGTTTGAGGATGTGCCGGTAGCACCTTTCCGCCTCGCGGAATCGTGACTGTCGCTCGAGGAGCATGCCCTGCCGGAACCAGGCATCGGGTGCCGTGGAGGCAGTGGGAAAGCGTGCGATGATCTGCTCGTAGTTCCCGGCCGCCGCCTCCCACAGCCCCCGGTCCTCGTAGCAGAGGGCCTGGCCATACAGGGCTCGAGGCGCCAGCGGCGTGTCCGTCGCGCGCTGCAGCAGCTCTCGAAACAGTTCCAATGCCCACACGCAGTCGCCGTTGTCTCGAGCCGCCACCGCCGACTCGAACAGTTCCTCGTCGCTCCAACTCGACAGGTCGCTCGCGTGGACGACCCCGAAACCGAGCACGCGGCTCGAGATCATGGCGATGACCGCGTACAACGGCCAGAACGAGATCCCGGGTGGCGCCCGAAGGATGAACATTCGGCTCATGATGCTCCCCTTTCGATTGGCCGGGGAAGTGCGCGTGCAGGGGCCTGGAGAAGCCGGCCCAGCGCGTCCAGCCCGTCGAGGTCGTGGACGTCGAAAGGCAGCTCCGGGATCTGCACGAAAAGGTGATCCCCCCCTCCCTGGTCTTGCAGCCATCGCATGTTCGTCCGGTCGATCGCTGCGATGGTGGGCAGGGTGTCGAGGCTCGCCTTCAGCTTGTCCAGCGTCTGCAGATAGTCCTGCCTGGTCATCCCACCGGGAGGCTCGAGGGGGAACAGGCGGTACCATGATGGCGTGTCCATGGTGCGCAGGCCCTCCAACTCCGCCTGCGACGTGTCACCGGCAGCAAGAGGGAGTACGCGGTTGACCATGAAACCTCCGAACGGGAGTCCCCGCTTCTCGAGCTGGTCCCGGAAGAATGCTGCTTCCTGCACCGCGACGGTGTTAGGCGATGTCACCAGCACGAACCGCGTGTCATCTGCGGCGAGGAGCGCCTGGCTCCCCGACGCTCGATCCTTGAAATCCCCGAGCATGTCCTTGAAAAGTACCACGAATTCGCTGAGATCGCGAATCATGCCTAGACCGATCACGCGCTCGATGGTCTCCAGGAAACTTGTCCTGTCGCTCACGCCCGCAGTTCTCTGCATGCGCTTGAGCAGGAAAGACGAGGGCTTGAGGAGCCAGTTGAGTACGCCTTCCTCGAGGACGCCACGGATCCGGGAGGGAGCGTTGAGAAAGTCGAGAGCGTGCCGGGACGGCGGGGTGTCCAGGATGACGAGATCGTGGTACCCCTTCTCGTAGGCGGAAAGGAGATGCTCCATGGCCATGTACTCCTGGGAGCCCACCATGGATTTCGAGATCTGCTGGTAGTACCGGTTGGCGAGGATCCGATCGGCGACCTCTCGAGACGGCGCATAGCGTTCCACCAGGTCGTCGAACGTGCGCTTGGCGTCCAGCATGATCGCCCACAGCTCCCCCCCCTCTGGCACACCCAGCCGGCGGAGTCTCTCGGGATCGATACGCACGGCCTGGTTGCCGATTGGACCCACGCCCAGCGAATCCGCCAGCCGGCGCGCGGGATCGATGGTGAGCACGAGCACTTTCAAGCCACGCTTGGCACCGAGCAGCGCCAGCGACGCGGCGATGGTGGTCTTGCCGACACCCCCGGAACCGGCGCAGATGATGAGCGAGCGTTCCAGCAGTTCGGATAGCGAGAACTCCCGGCTCATGAATCGACTCCCGGCTCGACGCCAAACCCGGCGGAGAGACGGTTGGCGATGCCGTCGATGTCGGACGGACCCAGGTCTCGAGCGGGCAGGGCGGGCAGCGGAACCAACGGCAGAGGGATCTTGGCCTCAAGACGGGCAAGGTAGCCTTGCTCGAGCCGCGCGCGACGCTCGAGCTGGAGCACGGAGCCCGCGACCTGGCGAAGCACCGTGTCGGTCCGGAGCGGGCTCGAGTCCTTGATGCCGGCGATGAACTCGAGGCCTTGGAGTTCCGGGTCCGAGAATCCCGGCGTCCGGATATGATTGACGATGATAGCCCCTTGCGCGACGTTCGTCTCTTCCTCGATGCGATGGTAGGTTTCGATCGTCTCGTTCACGGGCATCTCCTCCGGCAACGTCACGAGGTGGACTATCGTTCTGGCAGCGTCGCCGAGAAGGTCGTGGATGAGCTTCGTGTTTCGGAAGAACGGTCCCGATCCGGTCATGTCCATCATGGCCTTGGGCACGCGAAGCAGGTTGAGCCCCTGTCCGGTCGAAGGGGCGTCGACCACGATGACGTCCCACTCGGGTCGGCCGTCTCGAGTCCTGGTGCGCTCGACATCCATGACCTTGCCGATGCTGACCAGGTCGTCCAGACCGGGTACGGCATTGATGAAGGGAGCGATGAATCGATTCTTGAACGCAATCTGGTAGAGGAACTTCGAATGCAGTTCCCGCACGAGGTACTCCTGCATCGCCTGGGCCGGTGTCACCGATTGCGTGTAGAGATTCGGCCGGCGCTCGACAACAGTGTACCCCGACGGGTCGCCGCCGAGCAACTGGGCCATGGTCGCCTGGCCCGCCAGTTCGATGATCAACGTCTTCTTGCCAAGCCGCGCTGCCACGACACCCATCGCGGCGGCAACGGTGGACTTGCCAACGCCCCCCTTTCCGGACACGATGATGACCCGTCGCGAAAACGGATGGGGCTGTTCTCCCATGTCATCCAACGGTCCATCCTCCAGGGGGGCCTCGAGTACGGGACATCGAACGAGCCGCTTGCCGGGTCGAAGACGTCGAAGACAAGAATAGGTATCACCCGTCTCGAGGGGTGTCAACCACGAACGGGCGCTGCCGCGGGCTCGGTCGAAGCGGTTGGGGGAAGGAAGTTCGGTGACGGGGTTGAAATCCGGTGGGCGATGATTACGTTCACAACGATGTTTCTGAAACAGGAAGGAGGCCGGCGATGCCGATGTACGAGTATCGATGTCTGTCCTGCGGGTTGGAGTTCGAAAAGCTGCAACACTTCTCGGACCCTCCCCTGACCACCTGTGAAGCCTGCGGCGGTGCCGTGAAAAAACTCATCTCGCAGACGTCCTTCATCCTGAAAGGATCCGGCTGGTACGTCACCGACTACGCCCGCAAGAACCAGTCGGCCGGCCGTTCGAACGGGGCCAAATCGAAGGCCGCCGATTCGCCCGGGTCCGGCGCCGCAGAGAAGTCGAGCACCTCGGGATCGACCGCGGAGTCCAAGGACAAGACCGGGACGGCCAAGAAAGCCCGGAGCGAGGCGGCCTGACCCCGGCACACCACCTGCCCGTGGCTGCCCGCGGTTCGTGGCCTGGAGACCACTCATGGAAATGGCTTCATCGGCCGGAGCGATCATCGATGGCAAGCGCATTGCCGCAGAAGTCCGTCGCTCGGTGCGCGAGCATGTTGCGGACCTCACGCGCAGGGAGCTGCGGCCGCCCAGGTTGGCCCTGATCCTCGTCGGGGACGACCCCGCGTCCCACATCTACGTGAGGAACAAGTCCCGGGCGTGCGAACGTGCCGGGATCGCATACCTGGATATCAGGCTTCCGGAAGACACGCCCGGTGAGCGTCTGCTCGAACAGGTGGACGAACTCAACCACGACGACACGGTGGACGGTATCTTGGTGCAGCTTCCCTTGCCTGGTCCCCTCAGGCACCTGGAGCCCGCGGTCATGGAGCGGGTCGAACCCTCGAAGGACGTGGACGGCTTCCATCCAGAGAACATGGGACGCCTGCTGCTTGGACAGCCCGGATTCGTGGCGTGTACGCCCCTGGGCATCCTTTTCTTGCTCGAGCAGACCGGCGTGCCGCTCGAGGGTGCCCACGCGGTCGTGATCGGGCGGAGCGTCACGGTGGGACGTCCAGTGGCCGCCTTGCTGCTACACCGGCATGCAACCGTCACCATCTGCCATTCCAGGACCCTCGACCTGCCTGGCCACGTTCGGCGCGCCGACATCGTCGTCGCCGCGGCCGGCAAGCCCAACCTCGTGCGGGGCGACTGGATCAAGCCGGGAGCCGCCGTCATCGACGTGGGAATCAACCGAACCGAGCAGGGGCTGGTGGGTGACGTCGTTTTCGACGAGGCCAGGCAGCGGGCGTCCCACATCACCCCGGTCCCTGGCGGAGTGGGGCCGATGACCATCGCCATGTTGCTCCAGAACACAC
Organism: Myxococcota bacterium; assembly: GCA_024278455.1. GTDB lineage: Bacteria > Myxococcota_A > UBA796 > JAJRTE01 > JAJRTE01 > JAJRTE01. Next base: position 25,735 of record JAJRTE010000125.1, on the reverse strand, counting down.
TACGGGCCCGCACCATGCACCGGTGACGCGCGAGCCGCCACGGGCCCCGGCCCCCTGCGGTCTGGGCGACGCAGTCCAACGGGCCTCGCCCGCGCTGCCGCCGCCGTGGCCGCAAGGCGGTCCCCGAACCCGTTCCCGTTCGTCACCCATCGCAAGCCCGGGTGTTGCTCCCGAATCGGCACCTACTGGCGGGTCAGGATTCTTATCCGACCGTGGCCGAGGTCTTCGCGCCTGCGTTCCCGGAATCCTTCCTTTTCGATGTACCGGGAGAGGATGTCCGTACCCCCTGCGCCGTCTCCGGTGTCCATGACCACGAGGATATTGAACGAAGGTTCGCTGGCAACCATGAAGGGGGCCTGGAACAGGTCGGCGTGCACACCGCCGAGCGTGCCGGCGCGCAGCTTGACCGTGACGAACGTCCGGTGGTATCCGAGCTTCTCCGCCCGCATCAAGAACATGCCGAGGTGCGTGGCAGGCAGAGACGGCGCGATGTACACGCCGATATCGCCCTCTCCCGAGGAGTCCAGGCCGGACACCCATTCGAGGATGGCGTCGATCTTCCAGCGGCGCGGGTCGGCCGAATAGGGCCGGTATGCCTCCTCGAGCAGTGGATACCGGCCCCAGGTCGTCAGAGTTTTTCTCGCGGAATGGTCCAGACGGCGAGCCGTGGGAGCGGGACCCCTCCGGTGAAACTGGAGTTCCACGCCCCGCACTCCGTCGTCGAAAGAAAGGTGCTGCGTGAACCCTGCGTAGTCGCTGAATACGAACAGGCACGGGGGAAGGAGAACCGCCAGCACCAGCGGCATGCTCCATCTTCGGGTAGACAGCGGGGGCATCAGCACCGCCGCCAAGGGAAACACGGCAGGCAGCATGTACCGGTCCGCCTTCTGGGCGAAGGCCGACAGGAACAAGATGCCGGACACGGCAGAGATCAGCCCCAACGCTGCTGCCCGAAGCGGAAACGCCGGCTCGGTCCGTTCCCGTCGAATGGCTCCCACACAACCGATGAGCAGGAGAGCGAATCCAGCGGCGAGCAGGGCCAGGCCCGGCCAGCCCCAAAGGTCCTTCAGCGCGGCCGCATACAGGTATTTCCGGTCGAAACGCGATACGTCGAGGGCACCGGGAACGGACAGCGCGTCGACCAGCATCCTCTCCTCGTCCGTCGGAGACAGGGAGCGCTGGACGTAGTTCAGGATGTCCCCGCCCTTGAGCAGTCCGAGAGGGACCAAGGGGACGCCGGACGCGCACACGAGTGCCACCCCGTTGCGGACCCGGGCAGGTATGCCGCCAAAGCCTCGAGCCCAGTCCCACAACAGGCCCACGAGTATGGCGACACACGGCACGAAGAGGAAGACCGGAAAGGTGTACTTCGTCCAGAAACCGATCCCAAGCCACAACCCAGCAAGCACCGCCGGCCGTCGCCGCGTCAGGCCTCGAGACGCCATCAGGTGAGAGAGACACTGCGTCACCGCCGCTGCAGACGCCAGGTCGATCCCGTATACCTCTGCCTGGGACCACACCAGTGGTGCCGCGGCGAGCGCCAGCGCGACTCCCCAGGCACCTCGCGTCCCCATGGCATCGAGCATGCGAAGGATACCGTCCCAGATCACCGCCAGCAGCAACGCTCCGCACAGCCAGGGGACCCAGTACCGGTTCCCGAACAGGCCGTAGGCCAGCGCCGGCAGTACATAGGCGCCCGGAGGGTGCGGAGCGAGCAGCTCGAGCCATCTCGCCACGAACTGGACCGCGGATCCTTCCCGCAAGTACCAGCCAAGGCGCATGCAAATGCCCAGGATGTGAGGACTGTCGCCGGTGGGAAACCGCCCCGCATAGGGGACGAACCCGAAAAGACCCACCCAGACACCGAACGGAATCCACCGCAACACAAGGCGACGCCGGCGGGACGTATCCTTTCGAACCTCGACACCGTTCACGCTCTCGCCACTCATCCCGCCAACTCCCACCGCCCGTCCATCAGGTCCCTTTCCAACTCGGCAAACTGCCGGACCCGCCCCACAGGTGCGTCACAGAAGAGCGGTCGGGAATCTCGTCACGGGCGCGACACACCGGCCTGGCTTGCCGACGATGTGCCATGGGCGGCCCTGTTCCGAATCACGGACACGCCACTGAAGCCAACATAGATGCCGAGCACCAACAGGACCGCAGCAGCCACGGCAAGCAAGTAGTTCGGAGAACCGAGCGCCAGGTAGGCATATCCCTTGTACACCAGCGCGCCACAGGTGGTCAACAACATGAAAAGCGCCGGCACGAGCGTGTATATCGTCGGCTTCCCGCGTCGAACGAGGTAGGCGGACACAACGATCATGGTCAGGGCCGCCACGAGCTGGTTGGCAGCGCCGAACATCGGCCACAGGGACCCTTCGCTGCCCGTGGCGGCCAGCGCAAATGCACACGATGCCACCAAGGCCGTCGCCACGAACCGGTTGCGAAGCAGGGGAACTCGCGGGCCGACCAGTTCCACGGTGATGAACCGTCCCAACCTCACCGAGGTGTCCAACGTGGTCAGAACGAAAGCGTTCAGCATCGTCATGCCGAACAGTGCCCCGAAAGCACCCAGGAAGGGCTCCGTGAACGTCCCGAACCCCGTGGAGAAGGCGCCTATGGGACCGCCTCCACCCTTCTCGAGGAAGCTGGGCAAGGCAGGCAGGCTCGACTCGCCGGTGTGGTAGGCAAGACCAGCCGTTACCGCCAGCAGCGCCAGGAGGGCGAGCGCGCCTTCGGTCACCATCCCCCCGAATCCTACGAATCTGGCATGAGATTCTCGATCGAGCTGCTTGGCGGTCGTGCCCGACGCGACCAGGGAGTGAAAGCCGGAAACAGCACCGCAGGCGATGAGGATGAACAGCATCGGCCACAGGGGGCCCTGGGTTTTCGATGTGAATCCCGTCAGGAACGGGGCCTTCAGCGGCAAGTGGGTCACGAACAGGCCGAAAAACCCCGCCACCATGCCGAACGCCAGAAGCCAGTAGGCGATATAGTCTCTGGGTTGCAGGAGAAGCCAGACAGGCAGTACGGCCGCACAGAAGCCATACAGCATGATAAGCCCAATCCAGACCTGCCGGGCGGTGGAGGCCGGGAAAGGCAGTTCCACGGGGTAGGCGTTGCCGGCCCACAGCAACGCGGCGAGCACGACCAGGGCGGCGATCGTGGCCAGCGGCAGCGGCATGCGCAGGCGGTTGACCAGGACGCCGAACACCATGGCCAGGGGAATGAGCCCGAATGCGGGGATGACGATTCTCGGGTCGGCCACGAACGACTTGGCAGCGGCGATGGCGAATACCGCCACGACAAAGACGAGGGTCAACCAGACGAAGACCTGGAACAGGAGGCGGGCTCGAGGCCCCACCAGCTTCTTCGTGATCTCGGGGATGGAGAGGCCATCGTGCCGCACCGACACGAGGAGGGCCGTGTAGTCGTGGACCGCACCGACGACAATCACGCCCAGCAGGATCCACAGGAGTGACAAGCCGTAGCCGAATGCGGCTGCTGCAATGACCGGTCCGACGATAGGTCCTGCGCCGGCGATGGATGAAAAGTGATGTCCGAAGAGCACGAGGGGCTTCGCCGGGTAGTAGTCCACGCCATCGTTGAGACGATGGGCTGGTGTCGGGGCGCTGTCGTCAGGTTCCATCAGCCTTCGTTCGATGAACCGGCCATAGAACCTGTAGGCGAGGTACAACCAGACTATCCCCCCCAGCCCGATGATGGCGCTGTTCACGTGACCCCCTTTCCCGAATCCTCGGCGTCCACCTCCAGGAAGGCTTGGCGACGCTGGCACCGGGGCCTGGCCGTGGCCCCCCGGGTGCTTCACCATTCTTGCGAGGCACCGGCGTGGGTGCACGCCCGGCAAGCCCTGAGACCTGTCCGGCGAAAGACAACGTAACCCAGGCAGCGTGGACGCACAAGCGAAGAGTGCCGGGAGACGGAAGGCCCGCGTTCAGGCGAGGCTTTCGACGTGGATGAGCACTGCGGTACGGTCATCGTCCACCCATCCCGGCGTCTCTGTAAGGAAGGTCAGTATTTCGTCGATCTCCTTTGCGGGCGAGCCACCGTCGCCATGGCGATCGATGGCCTCTCGAATGAACGAGTCGGTGAAGGCATTGCTGATGCCGTCCGTGCACAGCAGGAGGCGGTCGCCCGCCTTGAGGTCGATTGGGGCCAGCCTTTCTGCGATACGAATGTACACGCGGGAGACATCCCGCATCAACCTGGCGAAGGAATCGGGGCCGAGATCGATGGCGACGCGGTGGAGCGGGGGGCTGAACGTCGCGGCGAGTTGGATCGGATAGGCACCCTCGAGCACGGCGAGGAACAGGGGGGCGACCAAGTGCGCTTCCGTCTCATCCATGCCACTCGCCCGTTTCTTGAGCACGGTTTCGATTGCCTTGACGACCTTGCCGGTCAAGGAACGGGTACGTCCGACGGTCGTGGCGTGCCGCAAGTAGGGTGCGCTGAACAGGTTGGGATCACCGACGACGCGCGTGACCATTCCCCCCTCGCCGTCGTCCCGGGTCAGGCAGACAAGCTTGTGATTCCTGAGTAGATACATGCGGCTGTCGCCGACATTGGCGGGAAAGCACTGGAGTCTTCCCCCGTCTCGAGGCACCAGGAGGGCTGTGGTGAGCGTGGTGAAAGCACCCTGCAGGCCCTCGGTCTCTCGAATTCGGCACAGGGTCTGGTTGACCTGGTCGTAGGCCGATCGCAACCAGCCGTCCGGGGCCCCGAAATCCAGATCCTCGAGCACCGTCTCACCACGGAACAACTTGCCAAGGGTATCGATTGCGGTCTGGGATGCCAGGTCGTCGTGCCCCTCTCCCCCCAGTCCGTCGGCGACGGCATACAGCCATCCGGAGATACCCGGGAGTCCGCGAAGGGGGTGCATCGCCCGCGCCATGAAGGCACAGTCTCCGTTTTCCGCGACCCGTTGCCCCGTGTCCTCCGAACGCCATCGGGCTGGCCGACTTCGCATACTTGCCACAACCCGTGCCACCACGTTCGTCCTCCCTTCGTCCCTGCGAGGCGGAAACCGCCCGGGGAGAGTGTTTCATCCTGTCCGGACATCTCGATTCGACGACACCGTTCACATCCGGACGACCATGCCGATGACAGCGATGGGCGCTCCTGTCCCCTGCTTGTGCGCTGCGCTCCCAGCCTGTGCACGCCAGGCGCGTGTCTCCGTGGCGGACCCGGGTCAGCCATTCCGGCGAGGGTATCCCAGGATGAGAAACGCAACCGCGAACAAAGCCAGGGCGAACAGAAGGGTACTCAGCAGCGGCAGGCCAAGAAAGATGGGCGCCCCGAAATCCAGGGCCAGGCTTCCTGCCACCATGGCCCCGACAGCGACAGCAGCCATCAATCGGCGATCGTCTGTGCGTCGTATTTCTTTGCGGATGTCGGGCAACACGTTGACATCCACTGTCAACCTCAGCTTGCGTTCCTCGATGTCCGAGAAGAGCTGACCCAGGGCGAACGGCAGTCGGTTCAACAACCTGCCAAGGGTCGAAAGATGATAATAGTACTCTCGCGAGAATCGGTCCAGGCTGTATCGGTGCTTCACCAGTGTCTCGATGTACGGTCTCGAGACCTCGAGCGGATTGATGTCGGGAACCAACATCTTGGCCATGCCCTCGGTGGTGACCAGCGCCTTGAACAACATGGTGTAGTGCGTGGTAACGCGAATCCTGTGCCGCACCGCCCCGTCCAGAATGTCCATGAAGAACTGGCCCATCTGCAGGTCCGAGATCGACTTGCCGACAAGGTGCCGCTCCATGACCTCGACGACGTCGGCTTCGAACTGGGCGTGGGATACGGATTCGTCCTTGATGCCGATTTCCCAGAAGATACGGGCGATAGTGCGGAAATCCATGGTCAGCAGGCCGAACATGCAGTCGATGACATTGTCCTTCATGTCGGGTGTCAGGCGGCCGACCATGCCGAAGTCGATGAAGCCCAGCACATCGTCTTCCATGACGATAACGTTGCCCGGGTGCAGGTCTCCGTGAAAGAGGCCGTCCTCGAACAGCATCTTGAAAGCGGCACCGAGGTAGCGATCTCCGATGACCTCCATGTTCCTTCCCGCTTCACGAGCCTTCGTGATCTTGACGCCCGCAAGGTACTCCATGGTCAGCAGGCTCGAGGTGGTGAAGTCACGGTACACGACGGGTATCTTGATTTCCGGCTTGTCCTGGAAATTGAGCGCGAAACGGCGAAGGTTGCCGGCCTCCACCAGGAAGTCTGTCTCGGCCCTGATGGAGACTTCGATCTCCTTGACGATCCCGCTGAGATCGAAAAACGTGGCATCCGGGAAGTTGCGTTCGATCTGCCGGGCGAGGAACATGAGAATCTCGAGGTCCTTGAGAATCGTGGACCGGACACCGGGTCTGCGGACTTTCAGCACAACCTCCTCGCCCGTCTTCAGCTTGGCCCGGTGGACCTGCGCGATCGACGCGGAAGCAAGGGGGCGCGGATCGAATTCGTCGAACAGAACTTCCGGCTCATTCTTGAGGGCTTCCTTGATGACTCCCCTGATCGCTTGCTCGTCCAGGGGCGAAACGTCATCCTGCAGAGTCTGAAACGCTTCGACGAACGACGCGGGAATGAGGTCCGGACGGGTGGAGAGGATTTGGCCAATCTTGACGTAGGTGGGCCCCAGATCCGCGATGACCTGCAGGGCACGCTGCGGCGCGCTCAAGACCCGATGGGTCTTCGACCGCCTGGCCTTGATACGACCCATGCCCGGAATGTCCACGTTCTCCAGCAAGTAGCCGAACCCGTGATTCAGCAGCACCCGCACGATTTCCCGCAGCCTGCCGACATCCCGGTAGGCCGCTGAAAGTTGCCGCGTCCGCTTGAAGAGTTGACCGACGAGAGGCAATCTGGACCTCCTTCATCCCGGGGATGAGGAAACCTGCCAGGAAAAGGAAAGACCAGGCACGCAACGCGCGCCCAGGACCTTCACATCCGCAACAACGTCTTCTTCAGGAATTGCAGCACCACCAGAACGATGAGAGGTGAAAGATCGATCCCACCGGTCTTCGACGGGTCCAGGACCTTGTGGATGATCGCGTACACCGGCTCGGTCAGGGCTCGAAGCACACGACCAATCGGGTTGTCCGCAGCACCGGGAAACCAGGAGATGATCGCCGAGGCAATCACCACCAGACTGTACACGTCTAGCAAGTGAACCAGAAGGGGGACCATGGAGAACTCCCTTGTTCGAGATTCGCGGGGGCCGACACACCTCTTCCCGAGGCAGACAGACAACGGAAGGCAAAAGGCGAACCCTCCCGATTCCATGCTTCAAGAATGAAATACCCATCCATGTCGCCACCAGGCTACCGCCCGGAAGACCTTCGATCTCCCGTGTCGGAGGCGAACAACATGGGGTTTCCACTGTGGTCGATGGCGTCCTCGCGTGTGATACGGCCCTTCAGAGCCAGCTCCTTCAGACACTGTTCCATGGTTATCATACCTACATTGGACGAGGTCTGCATGAGACTCTGGACCTGAAACGTCTTGTTTTCGCGAATCAGATTGCGAACGCCGAAATTGTTGATCATGATTTCGTACGCGCAGATGCGCTTCGTCTGATCCCTCCCTCGGATCAACACCTGGGAAATCACCGCGCGAAGACTCTCAGCAAGCATGGCTCGAGCCTGTTCCTGCTGCGCCGAAGGGAACACGTCGATAACCCGATCGATCGTGTCCGCCGCCGAACGCGTGTAGAGCGTGGCGAAGACGAGATGGCCCGTTTCGGCCGCCGTCAGGGCCAAGCTGATGGTCTCCAGGTCCCGCAACTCGCCGATCAGAATGACATCAGGGTCCTCCCGCAGCGCACTGCGCAACGCCGATGCAAAGCTGTGCGTGTGCGTCCCCAGTTCTCGCTGGTTCACCAGCGAACGCTTGGGCTTGTGATGAAACTCGACCGGATCCTCGATCGTCAGGATGTGGCTCGACCGCGAGGCGTTTATCTGGTCGATGAGCGCGGCAAGCGTGGTCGACTTGCCACTGCCCGTGGGCCCGGTGACCAGAACCAACCCCTTTCGATAGCGCGACATCTCGGCCACCACCGACGGAAGGCCAAGCTCCTTCAGAGGTGTCACCGAGAATGGAACGGAACGAAATACGGCACCAACACCCCGCGTGTGGTTGAAGGCATTGACGCGAAACCGTGCCAACCCCTTCAAACCGATGGAGAAATCCAGCTCGAGGTTCTTCTCGAACAATGCTTTCTGCCGGACGCTCATGACACTGTACACTAGTCGCTTGGCTTCGTCCGGCGAGAGCGTCGGCGCATTCATCCGTATCATGTCGCCCATGACGCGCAACATCGGCACTTCCCCGGCCGACAGGTGAAGGTCCGAGGCTTTCTGCTTCACTGCATGGATAAGCAACTCATGAATGTGCATGGTCCCATTCCCGTTTGGTGACAACGACTGCGACAACCCTACTGCCTGCGCCCATTCCCGGGCAACCCGGCTCGCTCTCCCTCCTCCCTCGCATCATCCTTACCGGGGGGGCGCCCTCCCTCCTGCGTTCATCCGAGCCCTATCCCCCGCACGAAGGGTTCCAGGGGAAGCAACCGGGCGGCATGGCGGAATCCCCAGAGCAGGTACACGATGGCCCCAACGGCCAGGAACGGTCCGAACGGCAACGCATACTTCAGGTCCTTTCCTTTCAATGCCATCATGGTGATGCCGGCCACCGACCCCAGGAAGGAACTCACAAAGATGACGAACACCAGTGCAGGGTGGGGCCCGAGAAATGTCCCGATCATGGCCATCATCTTGACGTCCCCCAGTCCCATCCCTTCATCCTTGCGTATCAACTGGTAGATCAGGCGCATCAGGTAGAGACTGCCTCCTCCGATCAGCGCACCGATGACCGAACCACGCACATCGGTGGGAACTCCAGGAACCTGCTCAACCGCCCACACGCCCAGAATTCCGATAGGAATCGATGTCAGCGTGACAAGGTCCGGGATGAGATAGTGTTCCAGGTCGATGAAGGTGATTGCAACCAGTCCGGCCACAAAGCCCAGGTAGAGAAGATACGCTCCGACCTGGCCCGGACTCGGATGCTGCACGTCGCCTACGAAACGATGAAACATCAGCAGCGAAAAGGCCGCTGTCAGAAGTTCCACCAGCGGGTAACGCCAGGATATCGGCCCGCCGCAATGACGGCAACGCGCCCGCAGCACCACGAAGCTCACCACCGGAATGTTGTCGTACCATGCAATCATTCGCCCACAGTGCGGACACGCCGACCGTGGCTTGACTATAGACTGCTCCTTAGGCCACCTGACAATGACCACGTTCAGAAAACTACCGACGATGGCACCGAATACCACGACGACGACATTGACATAGACGGAAATCAAACCCACGAAACCACCTTCGACCGGGATGGGATGGATGTCATTCATCCCGGCACGTTCCTCGTACTCGTGACACCCTCACCCAAAAAACGCTGCGATGGCCGACACGACATGTGTCAGTTGCTCTTCCGTCAGTTCGGGGTACACGGGGAGCGCCAGCGAATCCCTTTCCGCCGCCTCGGCTCGAGGAAAGGCGCCGGTGGCGTACCCAAGCCCCTCGAAACAGGGCTGCCTGTGAAGACTCAAAGGATAGTACACCTCGGTCCCTACACCTTGCTGCTTGAGGGAATCCCTGAGCCTGTCACGGTCGGGGACGCGGACCACGAACTGATTGTAGACGTGAAACGCCTCGGCCCGTTCAACGGGAAGCACGACCGTGCCGGTCAGACCCGCGTCGCCGAACAGGCGCCGGTACGCCTCGGCGTTGCGCCGCCTCCCCTCGTGATAGCTCTCGAGCCGACGCAGCTTCACCTGCAGCACGACCGCCTGGATCGCGTCCAGACGTGAATTCATGCCGACATGCTCGTAGGTGTACTTGCGCGTCCCGCCGTGCGCGCGCAGCGCTCGCAGCTTGAGGGCCAACCCGGGATCGTTCGTCGTCACCATCCCCCCATCGCCAAAACCACCCAGGTTCTTGGACGGATAGAACGAGAAGCAGCCACAGGCCCCGAACGCTCCAGCCGCCTCGCCTCGCCAGCGCGCCCCGAGCGCCTGGGCGGCATCCTCGACGACGGGGACACCCCTCCGGCTACAGATTTCCATGATCGCGGTCATGTCCGCGCATTGCCCGAAAAGGTGCACGGGAATCACCGCCTTGGTCCGAGGCGACATGGCCCTCTCCAACTGGCCGGGGTCGATATTGAACGTCTCGGGGTCGATGTCGGCGAATACCGGGGTCGCATGGAGACGCGCGATGCAACCTGCTGTTGCAAAAAAGCTGTAGGGCGTGGTGACGACTTCGTCCCCAGGACCGACTCCCAGAGCCATCAGCGAAAGGAGAAGCGCGTCCGAGCCCGACGCGCAGGCAACGGCATGCTCGACACCAACGTATGCCGCGATTGCCGACTCGAAATCCTGTACGCGCTTGCCCAGGATAAAGGCCTGCGCACGCATCGTCTCCAGGACAGCAGCCTCGACTTCGGCCTTGATGTCCTGGTATCCCACCTTCAAGTCCAACAGGGGAACCTTCACGGTATGCCTCCCAAAAGCAACCTCTTCACACCTTCCCGCCTGCCGGCTTCATGCCGGTTGGCAGAACATCCCGTCCTCACGCTTTCGCCATGCCCAGGATCCACAAGGCGTAGCTGGCCAGGAACCCTGCCCCCCAAAGGCGGGCCGGACCGCGACGCAATAGACCACTCGAGTCGAAACCGTGCCAGATGAAGCCCAGGGCTGCGCCGACCCAACCGAGGAACCCGGCGACAGCCAGTGCCGACCATCCGGGGTCGGGTGCGGTGTCCCGCTCCAAGACCTCGAGCGCCACGGCCAGGCGCTGGTCCTCGGGTAGCGATGGATCGGGCCAGACTCCCCCCGGGGCGCTGACTTCCAATGCCGCGATCCGGCGATTGACACGCTCGAGCCACGCGTGATGCGGGACGTAGAAGCTCCGTGTCGCGTACAGGCCGTTTCGGATGGCCCGATAGGCCTCCAGGGCGAGATTGCGGTCTCCAGCGGATTCGGCACGCTGCCCGACGCGCCACAATCCAGACAGGGCTCGCTCCGAGGCCGAACCGATGGGCACATACCAATGGAGGGCCCGCTCGAAATGGACGATGGCCTCCTCCTCGTCGCCCGCTGACAGCGCGATCCCGGCGGCGCGTAACTCCGAACGTGCGCCATGAAGCACGCGAATCCCTACAGCGGAGACCATCGCCAGCAAGATCGCCAGCGGCAAAATGATTCGAGGTGTCACCCGCATGCGAGGTAGTGTTCTCCCTCGGAGGAGGGATCGATCACCGGCAGTCACCGGGCCACCCGGCTACCCGGCCACCGCCCGATATGCCATGTAGGCTATGAACAAAACGATGACTGCGATGAGGCCGCCCAGGATAATCTGCGGACCGATGGGACGCTTGATCTCAGGCAGGTCATCTGCCGTGTCGGGCTTGGCTCGGCCGCCCGCCGCCCGCGGTGCTTTTGCAGATCGGGCAGCCGAGTCGGGCGTCTTCACATCGGGGGGCAATGGCTCACTGCCGACTGCGCTCGGACTGGCCAGGTTCTGGACAGGCCGTGTCCCGCCCCCCGCAGGCCGGGTGGTCGCGTTCGATGAGGGCGTGACCGGAAGTGGGCCCTCTTCGCCCTCCTTGGCCATGTACTTTCGAAACTCGTCGACGTCCACCAACTGGGTGCTCGCCTCTTCATACTCACGCTTCGGCGGCTTTTTCGCACCACCCTTCCTCGCAGCCTCCAGAGCCAGGCCACACGTCGGGCAGTACTTGTCTTGCGCTGTAACCGAGGCTTGGCATCGAGGACAGTTCATCCGCTCCTCCGAGCAATGAGGATCCTGCGCCCATTGATACTCCATCGCCCGTGGATTGTCAAAAGAAAACCGTCACCGAACCGGGGAGGCGCGTGGCGGCTGCGGGCCTCCGCGATTCCGGCTCTTCACACGACCAAGAGGTGGACCCGGCACACATGAACCTGGACTACTTGAAGTCTCGGCGCTCGAAAATAACGATCGCCGCGAACAGGACGATCGCCGTGTATACCAGGCCATAGACGACCGCATAGCCTATCTGGCCGGGCAACATGTCGACGTCGTGTACCACCTCGTTCTTGATGTTGAAATACTCGAGGTTGGGGAGAAGATAGTACAAGGCTCGAGATGCTACCCGTATCCACTCGGCATCGGCTTTCTGCCCGAATCGGTAGATGTCGTTGCTCATGTGGCCGATGGCATACACCGACAACGTGAACAACGCACTCAACGTGGGCGTGGAGAAGGTTGAAAAAAGGATGGAGAACGCTGTCAGAAAAAGGAGTTCCAGGTAGATCAACGCAACGGCTCCCGCCAGTGCCGGGGCGAATTCACTCCCGGTTATGCCGACCAGTATGAGAAGGCCGGCCGTCATGATGGAGAGTTCGACGAACAACGTACTCCCCAACCCCAGGAACTTGCCAACAATGAACTCCCAGCGGTGCACCGGCTTGGACAACACCGTGTACACGGTCTTCCGATCAATCTCCCGAGTGACAAGTTGAATGCCCACGAACACGGCTATGAGAACGCCGAAAATGGAGATGCTCCCCAACCCCACGTCCTTGACGATTTTCAGGAATTCGCCAATCGTCAACTCGGCGACCAGAACAGACGACCCGATCATGACCAGGGCGAAAAACAGCAGGCTGTACAGTATCTTGTCGCGTACCGCCTCTCTGAACGTGTTGGCGGCAATGGCCTTGATCCTCTGTGGCGCCACGACGATTCCCCTCCCTTCGTACGACGTTTGCTCCGGCGGCTCACCCTCACTCGCTTCTTCTGCCGCTCAACCCGGGGAAACGCCTGCGTCTCCCCTTCCCCCGGACAGTTCGTCGACGAACAACTCCTCCAACGACTCCCGCCTCGGGATAAGGGACTCGATATCGACATCCCTGTCCCTCAACCAGTTCAGGACATCCCTCTTTTGTGCCGCATCCCCTACGCGCACGAGCAGCCGTTCCTCTCCCTGAACGCTGACATCCATGGCCAACGAGGCGAGCCCCGAGCGTAACGCCTCCAGCTTCTCCAAAGGCGGTCGCACGACGATTTCGATGAAACGGGTCTTATTATTTAGCAACTCATCGAGCGTTCCCTCCCCCCTCATGCGGCCATCGACGAGGATACCAACCCGGTCGCAGATCAGCTCCACGTCCGAGAGGATGTGGGAAGAGAAGAAAACGGTCTTGTGCTGGGACTTCAGGCCAACGATGAGGTCTCGAATCAGCATGCGGCCCAACGGGTCCAGTCCACTCATGGGCTCGTCGAGGATCACCAGTTTCGGGTCGTTGATGAGCGCCTGGGCCACACCGACCCGCTGCAACATGCCTTTCGAGAACTTGTGGAGCGGGGTGTCCCTCCAGGCCGACAGCTTGACGCGCTCGAGCAGTTTGTCGGCACGGCGGGCGCGCACGGGGGCGGGAACGCCGAACAACTGCCCGTAGAAGTCGAGGAACTCTCGAGCGGTGAGGTATTCGTAGAAGTAGGGGCGCTCGGGAAGGAAACCGATGAGTGCTTTTTGCTCAGGACGAGGACCTTTCTTGCCAAACAGGCTGATGGTCCCGGACGTGGCATGGGCGAGCCCCACGAGGATCTTGATGGTCGATGTCTTGCCCGCGCCGTTGGGCCCGATGAAACCGTAGATCTCACCCTCCCGAACGGTCAGCGAGAGGTCCTTGATCACCTCTTGCCGGCGCATCCGGAATCCGGTTCGGTAGGTCTTGTGCAGATGCTCGATCCTGATGACGTCCATCGGAACGCTCTCCGCCTCGCTGATGCCTGCGGTATCGCACGGAGCCCGGGCGCGTGCTCGGCTGCCGCGGTCTGCTCAACTTGCCACCCAATGCCGCCCCGCTGCGCCGGTGTCAGGACGCCAGGGAGGTGCTCCGAGACGCTACGCGGCTCGAGGGCTCGAGTTTCACCCCCCGGCTCCCCTCACGCGCAGCACCTTCGCTGGAACCCCGGCGACGACGTGAAGGTCTGGCACGTCTCGAGTCACGACCGCCCCGGCGCCCACCTGGACACCTCGTCCGATCCTGACGCCAGGCATGATGATGGCACCCACACCGATGTCGGTCCCGTCGCCGATTTCGATGCCGGCGAAGGCCAGCGGCCCTTCCATGATCGGACGATCGATCCCGGGATCTCGGTGGTACGACGTCAACATGCGCACGCCCGGTCCGATGCCGACCCCGTTTCCAATCACGATTCCCCCGGCGCTGTGGAGAAAACACTGTTGGCCGATCCAGGTGTCATCACCGATGGTCATGCGGTTGCGACAGTATCCTTTAAGGATCGCCTGGTGCCCGACGTAGACATTCCGCCCGAGGTAGATGTTCTCCGGATGAAACACCAGCACGCCGGGTTCGATCACGACGTTGTCACCACAGGCGCCGAACTCGGACCAGTCGAATTCGCCTGATCCATGCGAATGAAATTGGTTCACGCTCAGGCCCTCGTCAAGACCCCCCGGAGCACATTGGCGACGGTTCGTGCGTCGGTTTCGGTCATGTGCTGGTGTATCGGCAATGCGAGGCTGTGCCGGAAGGCCATACGACTGTTGGGGAACCGGGAGGCATCGAGTCCGTACTTCCGGCGATAGTAGGGTTGCATGTGCAGGGCGTAGGCCCCCAACGTACTCTCCACTCCGGCGTGATCCAACGCTTCCACGATGCGGTCGCGGTCCAACGCCGGGTCCAGGACCACGACATAGGACTGGTAGACGTGGCCGTAGCCTTCGGGCACGGCAGGTCTGCGAAGCGGCAGCCCGGCCAGTTCGGCGTCATAGACGCAGGCCAGCTCCCGCCTGCGTGCAATGATGGCTCCGAGCTTGCGCATTTGGCCGGTGCCGAGAGCGCCCTGCACCTCGGTCATCCGGTAGTTGAAGCCGATTTCGTCGAAGGTCATCCTCCCCCGCTCCCGATGTGCGCCGTGGTTGCGGAGGCGTCGCAGCCGTTCGGCAAACACAGCGCTCCGGCTCACGATCATCCCTCCTTCCGCGGTGGTGATGACCTTGCGCGGGTGAAACGAGATGCACGCCATGGCACTCGCCTGGCCGATACCTCGCGGCCCGGAGGAGGCGGAACCGGGTTCGCCGCCGGGACCCGTGGCGCCGAGCGCGCAGGCTGCATCCTCGAACACCAGGAGACCGTGCTCCTCGGCGATGGCTCCGATCGCAGGAAGGTCCGCCATCAACCCGAACTGGTGCACGGGCATGATGGCCCGGGTCCTCGAGGTGATGTGTTCGGTAACGTGCGACGGATCCAGGTTGAAGGTACCCGGCTCGATATCCACCGGGACCGGGACTCCTCCCACGGCGTCGATCATGTTGGCCGCCGACGGAAAGGTGAAGTCCGGGAGGATCACCTCGTCTCCGGGCTCGAGGCGGATGGCCAACAGGGCAAGGTGCAACGAGGCTGTCCCGTTGGCACATGCGACGGCTTCGGGCACCCCCAGGTACTCGGCCACCTGCTTCTCGAAAGCTGCTACATGACTGCCCTGTACCAGGCGTCCGGACTTCAGAACCGCGACGACATCCTCGATCTCGTCGTCGTCGAACCAGGGGTCCGCCAACCGAATGCGCGTTTCCGCTTCCATCCGCAATCCTCACGCTCGTTATTCCTGCTTGTGCTCCGCTTGCGCTCGATACCAGTCGATGGTCCGCGCCAACCCGTCTTCCAGGTCGGTCTTCGGTTCGAATCCCAGGATTCGGCGCGCCTTGTCGATGTTTGGGATCCGGAGTTCCACGTCGGGGAAATGCCACGGGACGAACTGAATCTGAGACGCAGAACTCGTTAGTTCGATGATTTCCCTGGCCAGGTTGTAGATGGTCAGTGTGGACCGGGGATTGCCAATGTTGAAAGCATGGCCCGGCGCTTCGGCGTTGGACAGGGCCAGGCAGATGCCATCCACGATGTCCTCCACGTAGCACCAGGCGCGAATCTGGGACCCGTCGTTGTGAACCTCGAGCGGCCGGCCTTCCAGGGCGCGGACGATGAAATGGTGAATGGCGCCTTCTCCCACCTGGCCCGGGCCGTAGATGTTGAACGGCCTGATGGACAGTGCCGGAAGCTCGAACTCTTTCCAGTAGGTTATCGCCATGTGCTCCGTGGCCAGCTTGGACACGGCGTAGGTCCACCGGGCCTCCCCGACCGCTCCCAGCACCGTGGCTTCACCTTCGGAGGCGTTGTAGGCATGGGTACCGAACACCTCGGACGTGGAGAAGTCGATGAGCCGCCTGAGCTTTCCGAAGGCGATCGCAGCCTCGAGCACGTGGTAGGTCCCAATGATGTTGACACGCATCGTCCGTGCGGGTTGCTTGAGGACGGTATCCACGCCAGCCACCGCGGCGAGGTGCACCACCATCGTGGCGGGCGCCATGGCGTCCTTCACCGCCTGCGCGTCGAGCACATCTCCGCGTATCACGCGCAGATTGGTGTGCCCCGGTAGTTCGGACCGCGACAGGGCGTCCCGGTGGAAGTTGTCGAAGATGATCACTTCGTTCTCCTCCACCAAGCGCCTGGCCAGGCTCGTGCCAATGAAGCCCGCCCCGCCGGTTATCAACACGGTTTCCCCTGCCACCACCGCTTCACCCGCCATGCGTCGCCTCCCAAGATGTATCTTCGACCCACAGGAACGACTCGTCTCGACCAATGAGCCACCAGGCCATGCTTAGCAATTCGCGAACCGGTTGTCAATGTGCACGGCGGGCGGGACGTGCGTTCCGAACAAGGTGCAAGCCGCGAGGCCGGCGGGCAACACGACACTGCTGGGCACGCCCCGATTGTGCTACGGTTTGTCGACGATTCGACAGTGTCCGCCCCTGTCCAGATACGGGGTCAGTCGAGCACGTTGTACCCGATGAAGTCCGGATTGACCTCGTCGAGCGGTCCCTGCCAACCGGTGAGGGCGATGACCGCATCGATCCAGTTCTCGGCGTAGTCCCAGCCCGCGGACATGGTCTCCTCGTAGTGGTCGTCGGCCATGAAGAGCTGGCCGTACCGGCAGTTCATCTGTGCCAGCTCCGCGCCGTTCGGAAACAGGGAGTAGGGAGGCTGTTCGAGCAGATCCGGGTGTTCGGTGATGGCCTTGCACCGCTCCCCTGCCACCGCCCACTCGTTGCCGTCGTAGTTGACGAAGTCCACCAGCCCCGCCTCGTACATAGCCTCGCATGTCCCTTCCTCGCCGCCGAGGATGGCTTCGTCGGCCACGCAACCGGTGCGCCAGTCGCTGAGCGGACGCATGTACCCCAGCTCGTCGTTGGCCAGCCCGATGGCCCAGGTGTATTCGTCGGCCATGGCGGCTCGAGCGTATCCTCCGGTGTGATACTGGTCCGAGGGGATGTGGTTGAACTTCGCTTCCTCACCTGGATAGTAGATGCCTCGAGGGTCGTCGACGAAGTCGGCGGGAATCCCTTCGACCAGTTCGGAAAAGCCCTCCCCGGGCAGCGTGATGATGCCCACCGGGCCGATGTGGATGTAGTGGGCCTCGGTCTTCCCGAAGGTGCCCACCCGGACGGGTGCGCCGAGTATCGGGTCCGGTTCCGACTCGAAAGCGTCCGAAACGCAGGTGGTATCGTTCCAGGGTCCGGTCTCGGGGCAGACGTAGAGTTCCCGCGGGAGGTGCCCGAGGATCAGGGGCTTGCCGGTCACGGCCACCGACAGCCCGGCTCGGAACATGAGGTTGGTCAATCGCGTGTAGTATTCGACCTTCGTCATGGAGATGGGCGGGTCGGTGACGGTTTCTCCTGCCTCGAGGTCCGCCAGCGCCCGGCGTGCCAACTCGAGCCCGTTGACCGCTGTCTGGTGGAAGTTCCGGCCGATCACATCAGCGCCATCGGGAAGGACCATGCCGTCGCCGGCGGGGATCCCGGTTGGCCCCTCGGTCTCCCAGGTGGCGGCGTGGAGCGGTCCGAGCAGTCCGCCGACCGGGCCGTTCAGGTAGACCGCCGGCGCCCCTGTCTGCCGCATGATTTCGTAGACCGCGTACCCGGGGAACCCCGCGGAGATGATCTGATCCTTGACGTAGCAGTGTTCTCCGTCGTCGTCCGAGTAGCATTCGTCGATCTCGTTGAGGTATGCCGCCTGTTCGTCCGTGGCGTAGATATCCCTGCCGAATCCCAGCGTCTCCTCCGGATGGCTCTGCCACTGGACCACGGTGACGATCACGTGGTCGTCGCCGGTGGAACGCGCTTGCATGGCGTTCAAGGTCGGGTCCACGATGCTCGGTTCGTAGGGGTCGGCCATGCCGAACTGGTATCTCGAGGAGGACACTGTCAGGTAGGCGGGCTCCATCTGCGTCACCGCCTCCACGATGGCCGAGGAGATTTGATCGGTCAGGTACCGGTAATACTCGTCGTTCATGCCGCTCAGCCCCGATGTGTCCGGTCCCATGTGGTTGTGCGACGACCCGATGACGATCCACAGCCGGTCATACATGCCCTGGCCCAGCGCGCGTCGCACCTTGTCGAACACTTCCTCGATGTCCTGGCGAAACATCATGTAGACATCGACGCCGACCAGGACCAGGATCTGGTCGTCCGGCGCCGAAAGGTCCTGGAACGCCACCGCGTTGGCCCGGATTTCGTCGTGGACCCAGTGGGAGCTTCGGGCGCCGTTTCCGATGGCCAGGGTGCCGACATCCCACTGCTCGATGAACAGGCCCGGGTCCCGCCCGTCGTCCCCGGGTTCCATGGCCAGGGGCGGGTCGCGGTAGGGGTCGAAGTAGGCTGTCGAGCCGTTCACTTCCGGGAGGATGGTCACCGTCGAAGCGCCGACCAGCAGGGAACTGCCGGTCGCGTCATCGTCATCACTCGAGCCGCACTCGTCGGCCTGGGTGGTGAGGAGCGAGAAGGTGGCGACCCAGAATGTCGCAACGCCGAGAGACAACAAGAATCGCATGGGACCTCCGTGCCTTGGGTGTCTTGTCGTGTCTGCCTCGATGCCTGCCGCCTGCCTGCCGGCGTGGCCTCGAGAATGACCATGGCAACAGTCTCACCCACGATGGAGCGGTCTTCAACGGCTTCCTGTTCGCGGTGGCCACGTTCATTCCACGTCGAACAGCGCCGGTCCGGCAGGATCGAAAACGGCGTGGTGGATCGCCACGACAGGGCAGGGGGAGGCGTTGGAGCGGGAGCGTATCCAGGCCAGGACCGCGTCGTCGCCGCCGCGCACCTGTGACCGGAGAGCGGGGGGGAGGGGTTCCTCGGACCAGAAGAGGACGAGGTGGACCGGGCCGGAGCCCTCGTGCCACCGGACGGCGCCGAGATGGGCATGGGCGGCCCGGCCCAGCGTGGGATCTCCCGGGTCTCGAGGATAGACCAGGCCGGAAGTCTCGCCGCTGGCGTCGGCCTGGACGATGAATAGATGGTGGTCCAGGTGGGCGCCTCGATCGACGCGGATGACCAGAGGCTGATAGCGGACACGGCCCATCGACCCGGATTCGTCGCCGGGAGCGCCTCGAGCGCCCCGAAACGGAACGGCGGCCATGCCCGACTCGGGCAGCACCAGCCATGCCAGGGCACTCTCCGCCTGGTCTCCGATCCTGCCCAGCAAGGTCCGGATCCAGTCGGGCACGGGCAGCGGGCCCTGGGAGACCCCGGCATCGAGCGTGCGCTTCAGCAAGGCTCGAGCACGGGTGAGACCGGCGTGGACGTGCGGGCTGTCGAGCAGCAAGTCCATGGCTTCGTCGGGGTCCTCGTACATGAGCGCATCGATGCGCTCCAGCCGGGCGGACACGTCCGGGGCTGCGCTTCCTCGAGACGATCGCCGCAATCGTGCCGGCGACGCGGAGTCTTTGCCGGCTCCTTCGTGCTTGTCGCCGTCGATCGGCCCTTGCGTACCCTTGCCGTCGTCTGCCATGGCACCCTCCAACGCGCGCCGGGTCGCCCGGAAAGCGCGGCGATGAACCTGGAGCGTCTCCCCGAACGCGCCAGCAATGACGCAATCCCAGAATGCGGCGAGACGGGCGAGAAACCGGATCCTGGCGCCCTCGTTCAACCGCCACAGGGCGTGCAACAGCACGCTTCCGGCGTCGGTGCGGATATTCCTCAGTGCGTGCAGGAGCATGGGGGACGTGCTGTCCACCAGGGGTTCGTCGTTCTCGGGCACGTCGAACGAGGCGATCCCCCGGCGTGCCCGTTGCGCTTCTCGCCTCACCGACGCCACGAAACGGCTGACCACGACCTTCTGCGACCCGGGCGTGTAGGGCAGCACGCTCGACAACTGCCGCGACGAAAACCCGGCCCACCGGGCGAGCAGGAGCGCCCTTTCGCTCGACTTCCGTCTCAGCACCAGGATCAGGAGCCGCAGCAGTTCCTCGGCGGCAATCCATGTCTCGTCCGCCGTCATGCTCGGCGCGCTCTCGCCGGACATGAAGGACTCATCGAACTCGAGGACCCATGGCTCGCAGTGCTGCCGGTTCGCCAGGCGGGCGATGTGCCGGCTCATGACCGTCCGCCGGAACCCCCGAAACCGGGGCACGTTCGGACTGCCGTCCGGACGTACGAGGACCTCGGGGTAGATCTGCAGCCGGTCGAACAGGTGGCATACGGCGTCCGACGCGACATTCTCGGGGTCGCTGAGCCGGTACCGCCGCGCCAGGAACAGGCCAAACTGTACACTCTCCTCGTAGAGTGTCTTGCCCCCGGAGGAGGAGACCTGGGTCAACAACCTCTTGACATTCTCGGCCGCGTTCCTTGGATTCATACGCTGCTCCTCCTCCTGGTCAGCCAAACGGGTTGCGGCGTTCTCCACCCCGAAGGCCGCGCCACGCCCCCGCCGCCAAGCGCCCCAACAGCGGGTGGACGCCGATCGCGCCGAACGCCAGCGCGAGGTATTCGAACTCGGGCACGGGGGTGTCGAGCCAACGTCCGGTCTGAAGAGAGACGGTTTCGGCGACGATGAGCACGAGGAGGCCCAGAACGGTTGCACCGCAGCGCAAAAAGGGGCGCCGCACGAACAGCATCACCAGGCCCAGCACGGCCCAGGCGCCGATCTGGATCCAGAAGCTCCTCTCGCGATCCCGGTACGTCAGCCTGCCCTGGAGCAAGGTCTCGAGCAACCCGGCCTGTAGCGCCACCCCCCTGCGCTCGGCCCACAACGTCTGGTAGCGCTCCTCCAGGGGAGCGTCGGCGTACTGCCCCACCACGGCCACCGCGTTCTCCAGCATGCGACGCCAGGCACCAACCCGGGATGTCCGGGCGTCCCCTGGAGCATGGAGGTCCGCAAGAAGCTTCGATGCATCTATGCGCCGCTCGCCGGCCCAGCGTCCTTCCGCCACGTAGGGCCACTCGAGCATGTCCACCCCGCCCGTGGCCCGAAAAAGCGACGCGACCAGGGCGGGACGAACGCACGCCGCGGCGGCAACAGCCAGCGGTTGCAGCTTCTTCCTGACACCTCCTTCGGTCCCGGCGACGACCTCACGCGGCACCTGCCGTACCTGGCCGTTTCGGGTCACGAACGCGGCGAAACCGCGTACCGGCTTGGCGTGCATCACCGCTTCGGGGGTTTTGGTCTCCACGTCGAACAGGCAGATACGTCGATCGCGGCAATCCAGCGTGCCATCCACGGCGAACACCACGCGCGGCCGTCCCGTCTCGGGGTCTCTCGCCAGGCGGGCCAGGCGGGCATTGGCCTCGGCGAACGACGTTCGCTCGCATGCCAGGGGCCGCGAGTCCAGTGTCAAGTCGAGCACCACCAGGGTGACACGAAGATCCTCGAGGAGGATCTGCACGAGATCGGCCAAGTCGCGCCGCAACCAGGGCCAGCGGGCCCACTCTTCGGTCAGATCCACGACCACGACGCGGGGCGCGGAGCCCGTCCCGGGAGGTCCGAGCCGGCGTGGCGCGTCCGAGCCGGTTGCCGTTCCTGTACGATTCGTGAAGGGTCCCGCCATCTGCTCGAGAGCCTGCATCATCTTCGCGTGCCGGCGATCGTCCAGGCCGTCCGTCCAGCCCAATGCCCGGGCACCCATTGCGCATGCGATGATCGCGATCCAGAGGACCAGGTGTCTGCGCAGGCGGACCGCGAAGGCATCCCGGAGGTCGAACAGGCGCGGGTCGCGCGATCGCAGATACAGGACCGGTATCCCGAACGCCGTGCCGGTGGCCCCCGGCACATCCTCGAGGTCTGGCGAGACATCCGTGCCGGCCCGGTCCGGCTCCCCGGCCCGGCCTCGATGGCTCGCCCTCCTCCGGCCACCTTCGGCTGGCAAGCGCAACGCCAACCTGGCCAGGTTCACCGCAACAGCCACGTTCCCCTTCGCGGGCCGGTGCAGTGTCGTGTAGAGGACCCGCGAGAAGCGCATCGCATCTGTGTCGCTGACCGGCCGCTGCATGGCCACGACCGCTGGCACGCCGAGCCGGAGCAGGCGCCAGGCCACGCCACCGAATTCAGTACCCACGGGTACCTGTCCCGAGCGGCAAGCGTTGAGGACCACCAGCCGCAGCGAATGGCGCTGTTGCTGGACCAGGGCAGCGAAGTCCGCCGCGCTCAGCTCCGCACCGCCGTCGTCGAGAAAGAGCTTGTTGTCCCGCTCGAACACCCCGTGTCCGCTGAAGTGCAGGATGTGGTACCGGCGGGTCCGCAAGCGCTCGAGCAGGTCATCGCCCCGGACCGGGTGGGAAAGCACGTCCCACCGGACCAGGTCCCGGGTGGGCGTGCTGCTGCCGGTGAGGAAGGCGGCCTCGGCGGTGGTGTCGATCCCCCCGGCGCCGGTGGCGACGAGCAGACCACGCAGCGGGAGCTGAGCCCGGGCGGGGGGCGTCGACGTGGCGTCCGAGACCGAACGGCACAGCAAGATCCGGGAGTCGGTGCTCCAGAAGATGCGGTCATGGGGATCGAACATGTACTCCCACGGCAGGGCCGCCACCTCGGGAGGCTCGATCTTCAACCGCACTTGCAGTCCCCGGTTGCTTCCGATGGCCACGCCCAGGCAGCGATCGAGTTCGGCGCGAACCGGGCCTTCGAGCAGGCCGTGGATGTCGTTGGCCGGGTCGCCCACAAGCAGTCGTGTTCCCCAACGCCGCAACTGGTCTTCCGGAAGCCGGCCCGACGCGAGCATGGCCACTGCCTCCAGGACCCAGTCGGCGGCAGGGTCGAGACGGGTGACGCCGCTGACATCACTGCCCAGGCTGGATCGCGCGTGAACGGCATAGGTCGCCCCGCCCGGTGGCTCCGGGAACTCGAACGCACCTTCCGCCGGGCTGACCGCGCCTGGCGCGGAGGGCGCCGAGGGCTTGTGGTCCAGGTCGCGGACATGGATCTCGAAGTCGACGAAATGTGCCGGTACGACGGCGGTCATCCGTTCTCCAGGGGGGGCGAACGCGGTTGGGCGTCCACCCTCTTTCGGGTCAACCCGGATCGCCCGTCAGTGGACGGATGGGTCCGAGTCGTCGGCGTCGAACGGGACGGGGTCCGCTCCTTCTGGCGCGTCGTTCCAGGTTACCGGCCAGTAGTAGTCGGGGAAGCCGTCGAGGTCTCGATCCCAGGCTTTGCCTTGTTCTCCACCGTACAAGCCCAGGTCCCCCTGGCAGCCTTGCAACTCCTCTGGGAGCGTGGCCGACTCGGGGTCGCATACGGCCGGCGAGTCGAGAGCGAGGTGGAAATCCACCGGAAGGCCGGAGTCGGAATCAGAGAGCAGGAAGCCCGGGACATCATAGGTTACCGTGCCCCCGTCATCCCATGTGCCTTCGACCGAACTCTCGGGATTTCCCCCACTCGAGTAGACGATAGCGTAGTCGAGCCTGGGCGTCTGGCCTCCGCCAGCGTCATCCCTCCGCAGGTTGTACGTTCCGTTGTATGCCACCACGAGGTACGAGAACTGGGCCGCGTCACTCGCCCTCGCGTCCAGGTACAGCCCGCCCTCCAGGTTGGCTGTGATAACGAGGTGGCTCCCGATGACCGTCCCGTCCCGGACATGAACCGCTCCACCACCATCAGTTTCGGCCGTGTTGCTATCAACGAGCACGTTCTCGAGTTCGATCGTCTGGTTGCGCTGGGTGAGAGCAGCCCCTTCTGCCGCGGTGTTATCACGGAACCATCCGTTTTGCACGGTCGAGGCGCCACCCTGCCCGGCATTGAGGAAGTAGATTGCGCCGCCCGCCTCCACTGCCGAGTTCCCCTCGAACAGGGAGTTGTTGATGGTCACCGTTGCCGTGTTCACTGCAATGGCCCCTCCCCGGTACTCCGTCGAGTTTCGCTTGAAAACCGAGTCGGCAATCGTGGCCGAAGCGTTCTGCTTGCCGGGTTCGTCCACGTCGCCCGAGACGTAGAGAGCGCCGCCGAGGACCTCACCGGGTCCCCCAATGTCCGCCGCACTGTTGTCCTCGAACCTGCACGCCTGGATCTCCGGCCTGCTCTCCGCAGCACTCGATGCGGCGACGAGAACGGCCGGACCTTGCTGCGCTCGAAGGTGGTCGAACCAGCAGTTCCGAATCGTCGGGCTCGCCCCGGACACATGGACACCTCCACACCAACCGCTGGAACATGCACTGTCCGGTCCTTCGTCGCCGATGATTGCGAACCCGTCCAGGGTGATCTGCATGTCACCGGGATAGCCGCTGATGTCGAACAGGTATCGGGCGGCCACGGGTCGGATAGTAACCTGCTCCGGCCGGCCAGGCAGCGCAAGCGTGACAAGGGCTACCACCTTCCCGCCGAAGGTGATCTGGGCGGCCGGCTGGTACTCCGCGGGACCGCGAATCCAGATGGTCCCCCCATCCACAGCAGCATCGACGGCTTCCTGCAAGGTCGTGTAGACGCTGGACTCGAACCCGAGGTGAGGATCCGGGCCGTCCCGTCCCCCGCAGTCGGCGTCCTCACCATCGCCCTCGATGTCCTCGGCCCCGGCATGGATGTCGGCTGCGGCCAGCGCGCCATGGCTGAGGTCCGGATCGTCGGCGCAGTCTCCCCGGACGAGGACCCAGGGTCCCGGCCGATCGTCCAGGTGAACCACCGGCCTGGCGGGCTCATCCTCGGTTTCCCTGCCAAACCCGTCCCCGTCGAGGTCCAGGTACCAGGGGCCGATATCGGTCGTGGCCTCGAGGCCGTCGCCGTCGTTGTCGACGCCGTCAGCCAGTTCCGGGGCTCCGGGGTAGACGGCGGCGTTGTCGTCGTCCCAATCGCCGTCGATCTCGGCGTAGCCATCGCCGTCGTCGTCGGCGTTGACCGTGCCCTCGTCGATGTCGCCGTCGCAGTCGTTGTCTTCCCCGTCCGGGGACTCGGCGGCCCCGGGGAAGGTGGTATTGTTCGAGTCGTCACAGTCTCCGGCGGGGTCTTCCACGGAGGCCTCGGACGGGTCTTCACAATCGGTGTCCTCGGAGTAGACGGTGGCGGAGGTGTCTGGGCGGTAGCCGTCGCCGTCGTTGTCGAGGTAACAGGTTTCGGCACCGTCGCAGTCCTGGTCCACGCCATCGCCGGGAATCTCGCTCGAGCCGGGGTTGATGTCCGCGTCGTCGTCGTCGCAATCGCCAGCGCAGGTGGTGTATCCGTCGCCGTCCTCGTCGAATCCCTCGTCCACGCCGCCGTCGCAGTCGTTGTCCAGTCCGTCGCACACCTCATCCGGCACCGGCCCGCACTCCCCGCATGCGTTGAGGACGCCTTCGTCGGTCTGACCATCGCAGTCGTTGTCCAGTCCGTCGCAGG
>JAJRTE010000124.1 GCA_024278455.1 Myxococcota bacterium | reverse complement strand
GCTGGATCATCGAGAACGACTGGCTCGAGGCCATCATCGCCCTGCCCGAGCAGATGTTCTACAACACCGGCATCGGCACCTACGTCTGGATCGTCACCAACCGCAAGGAGAGGCGGCGCAAGGGCAAGATCCAGCTCCTCGACGCGCGCGACTTCTGGGCGCCCGGCGGCAGCGAGGAGAGCAAGCGGAGCCTCGGCGACAAGCGGCGGCACATCACCGCGCAGCAGATCGAGGAGATCGTCAGGCTCTACGGCCGCTTCGAGGACCTGCCTGCCGAAGCCTCGGCGCAGGCAGGCGGCGAGCGCTCCAAGATCTTCGACAACGCGGACTTCGGCTACACGCGTGTCACGGTCGAGCGGCCGCTGCGCCTGCGCTACCGGATGACCACCGATGACAAGGCCCGCTTCCTCGACGCCTGCCCGCACCTGCTTGATGATGTCCAGGCCATCGACGAGGCCCTCGGGCGGGAGCCGATGCGCGACTGGAACGCGGTCTGGGATCGCATCCAGGACCTGCTGCACGAGCGGGGCGCGAAGTGGAAGAAGACCGAGCAGAAGCGTTTCCGCGAGGTCTTCACGAAGACCGACCCGGAGGCCGAGCCGGTCCGCAAGGGCGACGGCGGGTACGAGCCCGACCCCAAGCTGCGCGACTTCGAGAACGTCCCACTCACCGACGACGTCGAGGCCTACTTCGAGCGCGAGGTGCGGCCGCACGTTCCCGATGCCTGGATGGACCGGGCCAAGGACAAGATCGGCTACGAGATCAACTTCAACCGCCACTTCTACAAATACACGCCACCGCGCCCGCTGGAAGAGATCGACGCGGAGCTGAAGGAGGCGGAGGAGGAGATCTTGAAGTTGCTGCGGGAGGTAACGGAGTGAGACCCGCACTTTGGGTGAGCGCGCCTCTGGACTGGCCCAGACTGCGGCTAAAGCATGTCGGTCGCTTCGTTGGGGGAGGAACACCGAGCAAGGGAAACGCGGAGTACTGGAGCGGCGAGATTCCCTGGGTATCTCCGAAAGACATGAAGAGCCATGTCATTCGTGACACCGAGGACCATATCTCAGAGAGGGGCTTGCAGGACAGCGCGACCACACTCATAGAGCCCGGTGCGGTTCTCATCGTGGTTCGGTCTGGCATCCTGAAGCATTCGATCCCAGTAGCGATCAACGCGCTCCCTGTGGCGCTCAACCAGGACATGCGCGCCATACTTCCGGATGAACGCCTTGACCCGAGGTACCTCGCAAGACTCATCGAGGGGCACCAGGCAGAGCTGCTGAGGTCTTGGAGCAAGGAGGGTGCTACAGTCGAGAGTCTGGAATCAGATCTTCTCGGAGATACTGCGATTCCAGTGCCTCCGCTCCCCCAACAACGCGCCATCGCCGACTACCTCGACCGCGAGACGGCGCGAATCGATGCGCTGGTGGCGGCGAAGGAGCGGGTGCTCGCCCTGCTGGCAGAAAAGCGCCTGGCGCTCATCACCCGCGCGGTCACGCGGGGCCTCGACCCCGACGTTCCGCTGCGCGACTCGGGCATTCCCTGGCTGGGGGAGATCCCGGCGCATTGGGAGACGGTGGCGCTTCGATTCCTCGTGACCATCACAAGCGGTGCGACACCTGACACGGGGAACGCGGAATACTGGGACGGGAGAATCCCCTGGGTGTCTCCCAAGGACATGAAGCAGCACGAGATCGAGGACTCCCAAGACCACGTGAGTGGGCTAGCGCTTTCCAAGAGTGCGCTTCATCTGATCGATCCGGGCGCTGTACTGGTCGTCGTTCGGGGCATGATTCTCGCACACAGCTTCCCCGCTGCCGTGAATACAAAGTCCGTAACCATCAATCAGGATATGAAGGCACTGCGCTGTAAGCCTCCTCTCAACCCCTTCTATTTGCGGGACTTTTTCCTTGGGTACGAGAAGCACGTTGTGTCGCTTGCCGATTCGTCAGCACATGGCACTCGTAAGCTCGAAACAGAAATGCTTGGCCGCTTGCTGGTCCCGCTTCCCCCTCTTGTAGAACAGCACGAGATCGTGGCGTACATCGCATCTGAGACAGCAAAGCTTGACAACCTGAGCAGGGCGACTGAACGTACCATCTCCCTGCTCAAGGAACGCCGCTCCGCCCTCATCGCCGCGGCGGTCACCGGGCAGATCGACGTGGGGGAGGGAGTAGCATGAAGATTACCAAGGTTCGAATCGAGAACTTCCGCGGACTGAAGGAAATCGAGTTCGACCTCGATGAGACCACGGTGCTCATCGGCGAAAACAACTCCGGAAAGACCTCGGTGCTCGACGCGCTACGGCTGTGCCTGCGAGAACTTGGCCCCCGGCGGCGCGTGGTCTTCGACAGCTTCGACTTCCACCTCAAGGACGACGCTGCGGAGCCACACTCGGCGGAACCCATCAAGATCGAGGTCCACTTCTCCGAGCAGTCCAAGGGCGAATGGAATGATGCCCTGGTCGGTCGGCTGAGTCGCCAGAAGATCCTCCAGGTCGACGGAGATGACCGAAACCGGATCGCGCTTCGCGTCACCTGCGCCTACGACCCGACCAACCGTGACTTCGCCCAGGACTGGTCCTTTCTGAACCTGGACGGGAAACCATTGACCGCTGTCTCCGAAACGGCGATCGGAACGCTGCAACGCGAGATCTCCTTTTTCTACCTGAGCGCCCTTCGTGACGCCGCCCGCCACTTCGACGCCAAGGGGCCCTTCTGGCGCCCGTTCCTGAAGGACAGCCAGCTCTCGGACGAGAAGAAGGTCGAGGTCGAGGAGAAGCTTCGGGAGATCAACGAGTTGGTCGTTGCCTCGCATACGAGTTTCGAGCAGGCTGTGGAGCGACTCGGCAACGTTCAAGACGTCGTTCCGATGGCAGGTGGAGACGTAGTCTCGATCGAGGCGGTTCCGGGGCGGATGTTCGACATGCTCGCGAAGGCGCAGGTGCATCTCGGTGCGCCCACCGGAGCCAAGATCCCGGTTGGAAAGCACGGAGAGGGAACCCAGAGCCTCGCTGTCCTGATGCTCTTTTCGGCGTTCCTGAACACGAGACCCGGCGGCAGCCCAGTGGTGGCTCTCGAAGAACCCGAAGCTCACCTGCATCCCTCTGCCGTTCGGGCGCTCTGGGACATCCTCGGCGTGATCGGGGGGCAGAAGATCATTTCGACTCACAGCGGTGACCTCCTGTCCGAGGTGGACGTTCTCAACGTCTGCCGTCTCGCCAAGACGGCGGACGGGATTCGCGCCTTTCGCGTTTCCCCCACGCTGCTGTCGGACGAGGAGACACGGAAGTTCAACTACCACATTCGCAGATCCCGAGGAGAGCTGCTGTTTGCCCGCTGCTGGCTGCTGGTCGAGGGAGAGACCGAATCGTGGATCTATCCTGCCGCCGCTCGTGCTCTCGGGATGAAGCTGCACCGTGATGGCGTGCGGGTCGTCGAGTACAGCCAGTCCGACGTCGGACTGTTTGCCAAGGTTGCCAACGCGCTGGGCATTCCCTGGTACTGTGTCGTCGATGATGATTCCGGTCGAAGCAAGTACGAGCCGAAGGTGAAGGGAAACCTCGACGGCGCTTCCGAGGAAGATCGTCTCTGTCTGCCTTACCGCAACATGGAGACCCATCTGCTCGAGAATGGCTATGATCGTATCTACAACCAGCTTATGCCCCGGCAGAAGCGCGATAAGCTGACCACGGAGCCGGACGATGACGGCTACTGGGCAGAGTTCGCGGATCACCTTCCGGGCCGGGCCAAGACACGGGCCGCCGCTGAAGTGGCGGTCGAGATGGAGGCGAGAGGCGCGGTCGGTGTGACCGATGAGATCCGCAAGATCCTGGAGAAGGTCGTGGCCTTGGCGGGAGGTGCATCATGACGGTGGATCTCGAGCAGCTCAACGAGAACCAGCGCAGGGCCGTCGAGTGGCAGGATGGCCCCCTGCTGGTGCTCGCCGGGCCGGGGTCCGGGAAGACCCTGGTCTTGACCCTCCGCGTGGCGCGTCTGCTCGAGGAGTACGAAGACGCCGCCGTACTTGCGCTCACCTTCACGAACAAGGCGGCCGCAGAGATGCGCGAGCGGGTCGATCGCCTGCTTGGACAGCACGGAGATCGCGCGCAGCTCTGCACGTTCCACGCCTTCGCCACCGATGTCCTCCGGCAGCATGGGAGTCATGTCGGAATCCAGCCGGACTTCTCGCTGCTGATTCAGGAAGAGGATCGGGTGGCCTTGCTGCAGGAGGTCGTGGAGGAATTGTTGGATGAAGGCCACGTCTTGCCGACCGACCACAGGAATACCCTTGCGCTTCTGGATCGCTTGTTCGCCTCCTCCTACGACGGTGGGCACGACGCTCCGTCCCTCGTGCGCACACCCGAGTGGGTTCCGGCTTTCTTCGCGACGTATTGCGAGCGGCTCATCGCAGGGAATCGTTTGGATTTCGGAGCATTGCTACACTTCGCACGTAAGCTGCTGGCGGAACAGCCGGGCGTGACTCGCGTGTTGCGGGCTGGCTGGAGCTACGTATGTGTCGACGAATTTCAGGATACGAACAAGGCGCAGTACGATCTACTACGGCTGTTAGTGCCCCAAGATGCTCCCAACCTGTTCGTGGTCGCGGATGACGATCAGATCATCTACCAGTGGAATGGCGCCAGCCCGGAACGACTTCAAGAACTCAAGAACGACTACCGAATGGAGCTGTGTCAGCTTCCGGAGAACTATCGTTGCCCAAGGGAGATCATCGACCTTGCGAACCGCCTGATCCAGCACAATCGACTCCGTACAGAGGGGAAGCAGCCGCTCACGACCCGTCGCAGCGCCGGCATGGATGAGGGTGTTATCAGGCTGGGTGTCTACAACACGCCGGATGACGAAGCGGAGGCGGTCGTAGCCGACATCCAGCGCCGCGCATTGAATCCGACGGAGGTCGCGGTTCTTGCGAGAACGACCAGACTCCTGAAACGGGTCGCCGGGGCTCTGCGGGAAGCCGGGCTCGAAGCTCACTTGACGCAACGGAAGACGGAGTTCGAGACTCCCCTGGTGCGCGTGGTTTTTCACGCGCTCCGGCTCGCGAACTCGCCCCATGATCGCGATGTACTGCGCCGACTCTGCGTTGCCTGGGACGCCCTCACGGACCAGTATCTGGAGATGAGCGACGTGATCGCAGGGGCGGCTCTTGTCGGCGGGGACTTTCTGCGCGCATGGGCCGATGCTGCTCAAACGGGCGCGACAGGAGATGACGCCGTCTTGCTCAAGCACCTGCGGTCGTCGCTCGTCGATCGTCTGGAGTTTCCGGGAGTCGTGGATTGGTTCTTGGGCGAGGGTTTTGCTGCGCGTAGCGAAGACGACGACCAGGCTCTGGCAACTGAGATCGAGACCTGGCGTGAGTTGCACGGCGAGCTGGTGCGCGAGCATGGAGAGGAGGCGCTGACCTTGAACGTCTATCTCCAGCACATGGATCTGGTGCCGAAGGCGCCACGGCCCGGTCCCAGGGCCATTCGTTGCCTGACTGTCCACGGTGCGAAAGGTCTCGAGTTCCAGCATGTGTATCTGATCGGAATGGCGCAGGAGGTGTTTCCATCCTTTCAGGCACTCCGGAAAGGGCCGAACAGCCGAGAGGTCGAGGAAGAACGGAGGAACTGCTTCGTCGCGATCACGCGTGTGCAGGAGACGCTGACCCTGACGTGGGCGCGCCAGTACTACGGCTACGCCAAGCGTCGCTCGCAGTTTATCGCGGAGATGGGACTCGGGGAGGAGCCTTGATGAACAACCCCGGCTTCCACCCCATCTTCACGATCAGCAACGCCATCGCCGCCGCGCTCACTCGCTTGAAGCGCGCCCGCGGCCTTCTCGACTACATCCGCCGAGCGTTGGTTTTGGCGCGACTTGTAGAGCTTGGGGTGGATCGCCAAATCATCGTAGAAACACGGATCCGCTACGAGGCGGACGGCAGCATCCATTCCGATGACGAGGAGTTCGACCAGCAACTCGAAGAGGTGCTGAATCTCAACATTCCGTTCCTCAAGAACAACCGGAAGGGCATTCTCGACGCCATTCTCGACTGGTGGCGAAGTGAGAAGCGCAGACTGAAAGGGCCTGTCCCACGGGAGCGCTTCGAACGCGAACGGAATCGACGGATCGACGGAGTTGGCGACCTGGAGCCCTGCTGCCAGGTCGCGGTCTGGTGGTTGGAACAGCGATTGGCGAGGATGTCGGCATGAGGTGCTACGTCCGAGAGCCGAAGGAGGCGCCGTGACTTCTCGCGTCTCCGTTCGCCCCGAACTCCTCCGCTGGGCCCGCGACCGTGCGGGCCTCGACCCGGTCGATCTCGCCACGCGCTTCCCCCAGCTAGCGGCCTGGGAACGCGAGGAGAAGAAACCCACGTTCAGGCAGCTCGAGGAGTTCGCCAGGGCCACGCGCACGCCCGTCGGCTACCTCTTCTTGCCGGAGCCGCCGGAAGAGCGGATGCCGATCCCGGACTTCCGCACGGTCTCGGGCGAGGTCGCACGTCCGAGTCCCGACCTGCTCGATACGCTCCATGCGATGCAGAGGCGCCAGGCGTGGCTCCGTGACGAACGGATCGAAGGCGGGGCCGACCCCCTGGACTTCGTGGGTGCCGCGAACCTGGCGGATGACCCCGAAGCCGTGGGCCGCGAGATGCGGCGCATCATGGGAATCGGTGATGGGTGGGCGTCCGGGGTCCACACATGGCAAGAGGCGGTGACGCACCTGCGCCGGGCGATCGAGTCCCTCGGCGTGATGGCGGTGATCAACGGCATCGTGGGGAACAACACGCACCGCAAGCTCGATGTCGAGGAGTTTCGGGGCTTCGCCCTCTGCGATGCCTACGCACCCCTGATCTTCGTGAACGGCGCCGACGCGAGGTCGGCGCAGATGTTCACGCTCGCCCACGAGCTGGCGCACATCTGGCTCGGGCGGGATGGGGAGGGGCTGTCCGGGTTCGACCTTCTCTCCCCCGGCGGCGGCGCGGTGGAGACCTTCTGCGACCGGGCCGCGGCCGAGTTCCTGGTTCCGGGGCGAGAGCTGAGATTGCGCTGGAGAGATACGAGGCATGCCTCCGAGCCGTTCCAGGTGATCGCCCGCCTGTTCAAAGTCAGCCCGATCGTCGCCGGCCGCAGGGCCATGGATCTGCGCTTGGTGGACCGCGAGACGTTCTTCGCCTTCTACCGCGACTATGTCAGCCGGGAGCGCAGGTCGGCGAAGGGGGGAGGCGGTGGCGACTTCTACAACAACCAGAACACCCGCGTGGGCGAAATGTTCGCCACGCAGGTCATCTTTGCGGCGATCGAGGGACGGATCGGTTTCAAGGAGGCGTACGACCTGACCGGCCTGCGAGGCGGCGTCTTCCAGGAGTACGCCCGCCGCCTGGGAGTGGATCTGCCATGACGGGTGCGCGGCGCTACATCATCGACTCGGACGTGCTGATCACGGCGAAGAACCTTTACTACGCATTCGATCTCTGTCCGGGATTCTGGAAGAGCCTGATTCACCACCATCGCCAGGGCCGGTTGTTCAGTATCGACAGGGTCCGCGGCGAGTTGCTCGCCGGCAGCAAGACGGAGGACCTCGTCCGCTGGGTCCGCGAGGATCTGCCATCGAGCTTCTTTCGTCCGGTGGATACCGCGGCGGTGACGAACGCCTATTCCGAGATCATGATGTGGGTCCAGCGCCACGCGAACTACCTCGACTACGCGAAGGCCAAGTTCGCGACCGGCGCGGACGGCTGGCTCGTCGCCTACGCGCAGGTTCACGGCGACATCGTCGTCACGAATGAGCAGCCTGCGCCCGACGCGAAGAAAGAGATCAAGCTGCCGGATGTTTGCGACCAGTTCGAAGTGGATCGCGAGACCACGTTTTCGATGCTCAGGGCATCAGGCATTCGGTTCGACTGGACAGGAGGAACCTGATGCTTTCTCGCCATTCCGAAGCCGCCTTCGAGACGGTCATCGAAACGCACCTTCTGGCGAACGGGTATGTGTCCGTGCCCGGCGAGGGCTTCGACCGCGAGCGCGCGATCTTCCCCGAGACCGCGCTCGCCTTCATCCGGGAGACCCAGCCGAAAGAATGGTCGAAGCTCGAAGCCCTCCACGGCGAGCGGACCGGTGACCAGGTGCTGACCGACCTGTGCAAGTGGATGGACATGCACGGCTCCCTCGCGACGCTGCGCCACGGCTTCAAGTGCTACGGACGGACGCTGCGCGTTGCCTTCTTCAAGGCGGCCCACGAACTCAACCCGGAACTCGAGGCCCGCTACGCAGCCAACCGCCTCGGCATCACCCGCCAGCTCCACTTCTCGCCGCGCTCGGAGAAATCGCTCGACGTCACGATCAGTCTGAACGGGATCCCCGTCGTCACGGTCGAACTCAAAAACCCCCTTACCGGGCAGACCGTGGAGGACGCCATACGCCAGTATCGGCGCGACCGCGATCCCCGCGAGCCGATCTTCGAGTTCAAACACCGTACCCTGGTCCACCTGGCGGTGGATACCGAATGCGTACGCATGACCACCCGGCTGGCGGGCACCGCGACCCATTTCCTTCCTTTCGACAAGGGCAACGACGGCGGCGCGGGCAACCCGCCCGATCCGGCCGGGCGCACCTACCGCACGGCGTACCTGTGGGAGGAGGTTCTCGAACGCCACAGCCTCCTCGATCTCCTCGCGCGCTTCATCCACCTGCAGGTCGAGCAGAAGCGCGATGACCACGGGCGGAAGGTCAAGGTCGAGACCATGATCTTTCCCCGCTACCATCAGCTCGACGCGGTGCGCAAGCTGGTTGACGCCGCGCGGAGTGAAGGGGTCGGACACAACTATCTGATCGAGCACTCGGCGGGCAGCGGCAAGAGCAATACCATCGGCTGGCTTGCGCACCGCCTGGCCTCGCTGCACGACGCCGAGGACCGGCGGATCTTCGACAGCGTGATCGTCGTGACGGACCGGGTCGTCCTTGACCAGCAGCTTCAGGACACCATCTATCAGTTCGAGCACAAGCGTGGGGTGATCCAGAGGATCGACGAACGCTCCCGACAGCTCGCGGAGGCCCTCGAGAACGCGGTCCCGATCATCATCACGACGCTGCAGAAGTTCCCGTTCGTGTCGAGACAGCTCATCAAGCTGGCCGAGGATCGGGGCGGGACGGCGACCGGCATGCTGCCCACGCGGCGTTGTGCGGTCATCGTCGACGAGGCGCACAGCTCCCAAGGCGGAGAGACGGCGACGGATCTCAAGGAGGTGCTCGCCGGCGAGGACCTGCGGGAGGAGGCTCGCAAGCGCGCCGCGGAGGAAGGCGAGGATCTCGAAGAGATGTTCCGGAGCATGGCCAAGCGCGGCCGGCAGGCCAACCTGAGCTTCTTCGCGTTCACGGCGACTCCGAAGCACAAGACGTTGGCCGTCTTCGGTCGCGATGGCGAGCCGGTGCACCGCTACACCATGCGCCAGGCGATCGAGGAGGGATTCATCCTCGATGTACTCGAGAACTACACGACCTATGGCACCTACTACAGGCTGCTCAAGGCCTGTGAGGACGACCCGAACGTCGAGCGCAAGAAGGCGGCGCGGGCGCTGGCTAGATTCCTGAGGCTGCACCCCCACAACATCGCGCAAAAGACCGTGGTGATGGTCGAGCATTTCCAGGCCGTTACCCGGCACAAGATCGGCGGTCGAGCCAAGGCCATGGTGGTTACCGGGTCCAGACTGGAGGCGGTGCGCTACAAGCAGAGCTTCGACCGTTACATCAGGGAGAAGGGATACCCGATCAAGACCTTGGTCGCGTTCTCCGGCACGGTCCAGGACGACAAGCTCCCGGGTGTCGAATTCACGGAAGAGAAGATGAACCAAGGCATCCGCGCGAAGGAGCTGCCGGAGAAGTTCGCCACGCAGGAGTACCAGGTCCTCCTCGTGGCCGAGAAGTACCAGACGGGCTTCGACCAACCGCTTCTGCACACGATGTTCGTGGACAAGCGGCTCGCGGGTCTCCAGGCGGTCCAGACCCTCTCGCGCTTGAACCGCACGCATCCGCTCAAGGAGGACACCTTCGTTCTCGACTTCGTCAACGATCGAGACGAGATCCGCGACGCGTTCAAGGTGTACTACGAAGGCGCGGAGATGGGGGAAGAGGTCGATCCCGCCCGCATGTACGCCATCAAGGGCGAGCTGGACGCCACCGGGATCTACCTCGGAGAGGAGATCGAGCGCTTTTGCTCGGTGTATTTCAAGCCGAAGCAGCGCCAAAGCGCGAGCGACCACCAGGCGATGAACGCCGCGCTCGATCCGGCGGTGTCCCGCTTCGGGGTGTTGCAGAACGAGGAAGAAGACGAGGCGGAACTCTGGCGGGGGAAAGTGCAGGCGTTTCGCAACCTCTATGGCTTTCTCAGCCAGGTGATTCCCTATCAGGACTCGGACCTCGAACGGCTGTACGTGTTCCTTCGCCATCTCGCCGCGAAGCTGCCGCGCCGACGGAGCGGGCCGGCCTATCAGTTCGATGGCGAAGTGCGACTCGAGTACTACCGCCTGCAGAAGATCAGCGAGGGCTCGATCTCGCTCCAGGAAGGGAAGGCGCGGGCCCTGGACGGCCCCACCGAGATCGGCTCGGGTGCAGCACGTGAGGAAGCCGTGCCGCTCTCGCAGCTCATCGACGTGATCAACGATCGCTTCGGGACGGATTTCAACCAGGCCGACCAGCTCTTCTTCGACCAGATCGTCGAGGCGTCGCTCGACGACGACGGCCTGCGTCAGGCGGCTGCCGTGAACCCGGTGGACAAGTTCGAGCTGGTG
The DNA here is from genome assembly GCA_024278455.1 of Myxococcota bacterium. Classification (GTDB taxonomy): domain Bacteria; phylum Myxococcota_A; class UBA796; order JAJRTE01; family JAJRTE01; genus JAJRTE01. Next base: position 10,109 of record JAJRTE010000124.1, on the reverse strand, counting down.
TTCAAGAACCTGCTGGAGCGTCTGTTCGTCGAGCGCATGGACGGGAATGAAGAGATTTTCGTCCGCTACATGAATGACGTCCCCTTCCAGCAGGTCGTCAGCGCGTGGATGGCTTCGGAGGCGTACCGGCGGTTGCGGTCCAACTTGGGGGAGGGAGTGACGGTTTCCGTGGAGAAACCCCTCTCATCGGGGTTGCGCCTCGTGGAGGGTCATCCCGAGGATCGATACGTGACGTGCTTGCCGTTGGTGCCGCTTCAGGCTGCTGCTGGTGCGTTCGGCGCACCGCAGCACATCGAGGACGATGCCTTCGAATGGGTGGCCGTCGACTGCCGCCACCGCCTGCGTCCGGGGTTCTTCGTCGCTCAAGTTGTCGGTAAGTCGATGGAGCCCGTCATTCCAGATGGCTCGTACTGCCTCTTCCGCGCGCCGGTGGAGGGCACCCGTCAGGGGAAGACTGTCCTCGTGCAACTCACCGACGCAACAGATCCTGAGACAGGCGAACGCTATACGGTCAAGCGATACGAAAGCGAGAAAGAGGCTGATGGCGACTCTTGGCGCCACACGAAGATCACCCTGAAACCGATCAATACCGACTTCGACCCGATTGTCTTGACTGACTCTTTGGAGGGCCAAGTTCGGGTGATTGCCGAGTTTCTGGAGGTGGTTGGCGGACCTGTTGAAGACCCGGATGACTCAAACGCGGGGATGGCGCCGAACAAGGCGATGCAGACGGACGGCCGAATTCGCGGCCGCCGCTGATCGCCAAGCCGTTAGGCAGGACAAAGTGAGGAGATGCAAATGAAAGCGGAATTTGCAGCCATTGTTGAAAAGGCCCCTGAAGGTGGTTATTGGGCGATTTGTCCGGAAATACCAGGCGCAAATGGTCAAGGTGAAACAATAGAAGAGTAAGCGCTCAATAAACCCCATCTACCCACCGGTCATCGCGCACGAAATACTGTAGGACAACGGAAACCGCATACGAGCAGGAGGACGTTGTCCATGAAGCGCGATCGAAGTCTTCCCGTATCTTCCGAGCCCTCTTCATGGCAGGACCACGTGGACCGCTGGCTTGTCAGCGGTTTGAGCCGGGCGGAATACTGTCGTAAGTATGGGTTGTCCTATTGGGCCATGAGTTGCTGGTACAGGAAACTGAGTTCTCAGAGGGAAAGCGAGATAGCCCTGACCCGGCGAGGTGCTTGCTGTACGGTCCCGTTCCGCCGACCGTCTCCGGTCGCAGGATTCTTGTCACAGAAGGGTTTGAAGGGGTACTCGCGTGGGGTGAAGGCGATAGCCGAAGAGGGAATTCCGAGTATCGTTCTGATTCCGTGTAGGGGTTGGGCGGTGCGGAACGACCGGGAGCGTACCCAAGCCGAGCCGCCGCACGTCTTCCAGGGACACCGATCCGCTGCTGAGCAGCTCGTCGACGCCGGTGCCGGGCACGTACTCGAAGACGATGTAGGGCGTCTCGTTGGGCAGCTTGTCGGCCCACACCACGCGGACCACGTTGGGGTGGGGCTCGAGGCGCTCGAGAACGATGTACTCCTGCTTCAACCGCTGGAAGGTGGAGCGCCGGTCCTTCACGATGATCTTCAGTACGCGGCGTGTGTCCGCGAAGGAGTCGAAGACCCGGTAGACGGCCGCGAAGCCACCGTCGCCGAGCTTCTCCTCGATGCGGAAGCGTCCGGCGAGATCGTCGCCTCGCTTGACGGCCCGGTAGTCGACCTCGGGCCGCGAGGAGGTAGGCGTCACCCCCTCGGCCGCCTTGGGCTTTCCCGCGTGCCTCGGGTCCGGCCCGACGATCTCGTTGAACCGGGCGAGGGCGACCGCGGCTGAGGACCGGCCGCGCGCCCTTCCACGCTCCCCGGCCACGGGGCACGCCCGGAACAGACCCGTGCTCCCGGCAGACTGCCGCACTCCTGCCATCAGGAACGATAGCCGGGCATCGTGCCGCGATCCACCGCATAACCCGTACCGCTACCAGGCTCGAGCCTGTCACGCCGCCTGACCCCGCGACTCGAGCCCCCCTGCCCTACCGGGTGCCACCGCCCGGCTCATGCCCCATCCACCGATTCCCGGAACCCTCCGTGCCACCGGTTGCCATTCCAAGTCGATCCATCAGCCCCCGACCGCTTCCATGGCAGCGCAACTCTCAACCACGACTGGATTTGCCGCTACTTCCCCGCCATTTTTTTCACTCATGCCGAAAAACGCATCGCGCGAACACTTCCCTCGTGGTATGTTGGATTTGTATTGGAACGTTCTCGTGCTCCTGGTCCCTGGCAGGGCCTGTCGGGACGCCGGAACCGGCCTCCCCCAAAAGACCTTTGCTTGGGACGGCCTCGACCCGACACACTGCAGAATGATGGTCACCTGTCAACTTCTCGAGCGAGGTGTTCCGTGAACAGGCGTGTGGTTCGCATTCGGCGACTGCTATTGACGACCACCTTTCTGGGTGCGCTGACATGGCTCGCGGCACCTTGCCAGGTGCAGGCCGATGCCCCCGGACTCGAGCTGCCTACCGGGGTCGTGGTCGCCGATATCCTCTACACGCCCGGCGCGGACACCACCTTCGCGATCACGCTCGAGGGTATCGGGGAGGGGTTCGACGTTTCCGACGGCACCTACGATGGCTGGTGCGTGGAGAACAACGGCGCACCCAACCACTTCCAGGTTCTTCTCTATTCGAGCTACGACCCGGAGATGCCTGCCGCCGTGGCCTTCTACCAAAGCGACGATATCCCCCTGGTCGAAGACGGCCTGGTCCCCCTCGGCGACCCCGTGCCCTGGGACCGCCTCAACTACCTGCTCAACCACAAGCAGGGCGGCCGCGAGGATGTCCAGGCCGCCATCTGGGAACTGATCTGGGGCGACGCCTCCACACTCGAACGCACTCCGGCAGCCCTCGACATGCTCGACGCCGCCGACACGTTCGGCGACGGATACGTCCCCGGTGAGGGCGACATCATGGCCGTGATTCTTTACGTGGACGGCCTGCACCTCGAGGGATACCAGGAAACCGTGATCGAAGTGCCGGTGCCCGAACCCGAGACAGGCACCATCGGCGACCGTGTGTGGGAAGACAGCGACGAGGACGGGGTGCAGGACGAGGGCGAGCCCGGCGTGCCGGGTGCAGCGGCCAGCCTGGCGGCGGCCGGTCCCGACGGCGCCTGCAGCACCGGTGACGAAACGTGGCTCGCCGTGGCTGTCACCAGCGCCGATGGGCACTACTTGTTCGAAGACTTGCCGGCAGGAACCTACTGTGTCCAGTTCAACCCCCCGCCAGGCAACCAATTCACCCTGCCCGACCAGGGAGTCGATGATACCCTCGACAGTGACGCCGCTCCCGGAACAGGCACCACCGGGGCTATCATCCTGGGCCCCGGGGAGGTGCGACTCGACATCGACGCCGGCCTGATCCCCGAACCCTGCGTGGACGCCGGCGGTGCGACCACACTCATCCTCGCCTACCGCGACGCCGAGGGCGCCATTTCGACCGTCCGGAGCGACACAGGCGCTACCGCACCTCTCGAGGCGGGCGGCGATATCGTGACCACGAGGCTGTCCGGGACCACGACGGCAGCGGTCAACCCCATCGACGGGCTCGTCTACCTCGCCACCGGGGAAGGGGACGACAGGCTCCGTGCGTTGAATCCGGCAACCGGCGACCTGGTCGAAATCGGCCCGCTCACCGGTGGTGCGAGCAACCTCCAGGCCATGGACTTCGCACCACCGCAGGCCATGGCCCACGGTTTCACGCCCGGCGCTCTCTACGGGATCAGCATCGACGGCATGGAAGGGTGCGGCCCCAATTGCCTGTTCCTGATCGACGCTGCGACTGGACAAGCCACGCCGCTCGCTTCGCTCGCCGCCAACCAGATCCGCGGAGCCAGTTTCGACCCGACAACAGGCGAACTATGGGTCTACGATCCAGGCGGGAAGGTTCTGTCCACCGTCCTTCCTGACGGCACGATGACCGAGCGCATGACCGTCCCTGACAGCCACCAGGACGCACGCACCGGGGTGGACACCGTGTTCAGCCTCGCCCACGGTTGCGACGGGACGCTCTACGCCATCGACATCGCCTACGGCGTCCTGGTTCGCATCGACCTCGAGATGCGCCAGGCCTATTGGATCGCCGAGTACGGATCGGCATCCAGCGTGTTCGGCTCCTTCGAAGGCAACGGCCTGGACACTCTCGATCCACAATGGTGCCTGTGCGACCCTGGCGCCACGCCTCCTCCTGCCGCCGATGGTGGCGGCACCACCTACACCGAGATCGAATCCGGCGATCCACACGCTCGCTCGACGGGGTGCGACGCCAGCGGGTCGGCACCTTCCGGGACCCTCACGTGGCTCTCCCTGGTCCTTTTCGCCGCCGTCCCTGCCATCCGCCGCCGTTCCGGGTGAAGCCAGCCCCAACAAACGAATGGGGAGTGAGGGATGGGGTTTCCCCCCAGCGCCGCGATCGAAAAACCCGCTGCACTCACTTGTCTTGTGCCCTCCTTTGAGCAGCAGCCCACCTTTGTTGAACGTCATTGACGTCAAGAACTGTGACATTCTGTTCAGCCAAACCTGCTTCGAGATAGTACTTGTGGTATATTCCGACAGCAACGAGGATGCGCTTCCCGGGGTTTTCTGTTACGACCTTCAGAACATTCGCCAACATTTCTTCGTTTCTCTTTCTTTCGAACGCGGCGATGAAACGGTACTCTTCATGTTCGTCCAGAATCTTGTACTTGAGGTTGTTCTTCGCTCCCCACAATGCACTGATTTCGGGCGAGTTGATCTCCGCAAAGTCTCGTTCAACGAAATAGTCATTGAGCAACTTGTAGATCCCACCGACCAACTTTATCTCGGGCGTCAGGCTTGCATCTGTTCCAGCCTTGGATTGCAGTCGCTTCCACTTCTCTCCGTCATCATCATCCCACCAATCGACCCCGTAGATTGGAATCCCGTCTCTCTTGGCACTTGGAACCATATACTTCGCAAAATCATAAGGCATGCCACGCATGCTGCCGTTGTCCAGGTTTTTCTGCAGAACCTCAACACAAAGCAGGTCTGGAGAAAGCTCTCGATATATCTCTCCCATTCGCTCATACGTATAGTGCTTGGCGCGTTCATGCGTTTGATGAATGCCACCTATTACGAAAACGGTTGTCACGCTTCCAGGGCCTTCTCGTACCGCTGCTTCTCCGAACGCCGTGCAGGCAATTACCGCAAATGCCACCACCACCTTGGTATACAGTGAATCCCTGTTCATTTTGCAACTCCTTGCTCTACTGTCTCATAGGTGCAGCGAACGAGATGGTGTCTGTTTCTCCAAATCGCCATGTACACGCCGCCATACTCCCCATTCTACCCGATGCCATTTCTTCGTGGTCTACTCCCGTGGAAGATTCCAGGATCCAACAATGGCATACCATGCCATCCCTACTGGAGTCAAACGGAAGGCATCCCGCTCTTGGCAAGCCATCGGCCAACCCAGGACACGGGTGTTCCGATGTCATGGCGGTTGTACACAAACAATGTAACTAATCTGAATCGAGCTTACAAAAGACCTGGGTATGTGGACAGGCCAGGCTCGCTGCGTAGAGAGCAGGGAGTAGGGAGAAGACGCTCACCCCGGCGGGCTCGTGCGGTGGATCACTTTGCCCGATCCCGGGTGGATCGCTTTGCCCGATCGCTCGAGGAGCACCTACACCAGGCTGTGACATCAGGATGCGACGCTGATGGACAACGACGAGGTAAAGGCGATGGCGTGCTGACCGGGAGGTGTGCGGAGGTACCGGGAGACGGCTGGCACAAGCCATGCCGGAAGGCGGTAGCGGTGCGGGAAGAGCCAAGACACCTACAACGCGTCTCCGGCCTGGCCCATGCCCCATCGTCGGGAGGCCCCCGCGCTTGCCTGGTTCCGGCGCCCACGGCAGGCTCTTTCGATACGCCTGACTGGAGCGCGGTGTCTTCTTGGCCTCGCCTCCGGATTCAGACCACACCGCAGCGTCCGGAAAACCGCCCGCAAGGGACGAACGGGGCGCCAGCACGGCCCGCGCAACCCCGGGAGGCTCCTCCGCGAGGCCGCGAGGGGGGCCGGGGGACGCCGGGTGGCGGATTGGGAACTTTCGAACGCATTTGACAGCGCACCCCACTACTGGTATCGTGCATCGGATGTAACTATCAGGTCGCTCGCCCTCTTGGCCGATTCCCTGGACCGGGTGGCCAGCGCACCCGGGCGACATTCACTGACCCCTTCGAGGCGACGATGAAGGACTCTACCGCGTTGCGAACCCGCTGGCGGAGGGATGGCCGCCGGCTGCAAACACCGGTGCCGTTGTCGCTGGCCGCTGCTCTGCTGTGCTGCCTGGCCGTTGCGCCTGTGGCGTCCGGCCGGCCCGATACAGACGCACGCTCGTCCCTACCCGGCTCTCCGCCGCCAGGGACACCGCTATTCGAATGGTTCCCCGGCGGTTCTCCCGGTGGTCCGGCGCCGGCGAATGCGCCCGTTGCTACTGCGGCGTGGCGCCACCTCCGGCAACTCGCCGAACACGCACGTATCCCGGGCGCTGCCCTGGAGACGGCTCGAATCGTCCACATCCACGACACTGGCCGGGGAGGGATTGTCGTGACGTTCGGGCGGCGTATCGGCGAGGTGGACGTGTGGCGGGAGCGGCTTGCCCTGCTCATGACCCGGCAACATGCGCTGGTGGCGGTTTCCGGCAGCCTGTCCTCCCTGGTTCCGGCAACGTATCCTGGAGGGGGCGGCGTGACGAACCGCTTCGACCCTTCCGTGCTGGATGGGCCGCTACCGTCGCTCTACGGCGAATCGAAGCATGCCGTGCGGGCCGGCAACAGCCCGCTCGAAGCCTGGTTCGGTACGCGGTCGGCCACCCGGGCGCTGTCGGCAGCCTTCTCCGCGGTGAGTGGCGCGGCGGTGCCTCCCGGTTCCTGGGAAGACACCAGGGCGCCTCGAGCAGGGCACGCCTACTTTTCTCTCGCCCCGACACCGAAAGCATCCCCACCGCTGGTCGTGCTCGTCCGGCCGGCTCGAGTCAAGCCCGTCTATGTCCCGCTCCGGTCCAGGCTCGAGCCTGCCTTCTACATCGAACTTTCCACGGCGCGGGCCGGCACGGTGGACGGCCGGCTGGACGGCATCATCGCCAGCGCCGTTTCGGCACGGGTCCTGGCGCGGATTCGCCTGACCGATACCGACGCTTACGCCTACCGGGTGTGGGCCCGGGAAGGGGGAGACTTCAAGCCCTTCGACGGACCGACCGAGGACTACGCGCCCCACCCCACCGGGACCAACGATGGCAGCTTTCCGGCCTTCATCGACCCGGTACTGGTGAGCCTGAAGGGGTTCAACCACAACCCGGACGGGGAGTTTGATCCCTGGCTGGACGACGGGGCCACGGAGACCGTGGGCAACAACGTGGACGCCTACGTGGACCACAACGAGCCCGACGGCCTGAGCGAGGGAGACTTCCGAGCGGATACGAGCAGTGCCGGGACGTTCGGATGGACCTATGTCACCAGCGAGGAACCGGGCGCGAACATCGAGCAGAGCATGGCGGCGATCACGCAGCTTTTCTACACCACCAACTGGCTCCACGACTGGTACTACGATTCGGGCTTCGACGAAGCGGCCGGCAACGCCCAACTGGACAACTACGGCCGGGGAGGTATCGATGGGGACCCGCTCCATGCCGAAGCGCAAGACAGCATCGGAGACCCCGAATACCGCAACAATGCCAACATGTCGACACCTTGGGACGGCGAGTCGCCCCGCATGCAGATGTACCTGTGGTCGGCCCGGGTAGACGCTGCCGTTGGCCTCCCGGATGACGAGGTGTTCGACGCCGGATACGCCACCTTCGGTCCGGAGGCATTCGACCTGACCGCGCGCCTGGTCCGTGTGAGCGAGGACGACGCAGCGGACGGCTGCGGGAGCGATTGGAGCGCCGGTGCCAACGGTCATATCGTGCTGGTGTACCGCGGGGGATGCTCCTTCCAGGACAAGGCATTGAATGCGGAGGCCGCTTCTGCCGCCGGCCTGGTAGTCGCCAACGACGTGCCCGGTGAACCCCCGCCGGTCATGGGCGAAAGCTACCCTGACATCGACGTCTCGATCCCGGTACTCTCCATCACCTTCGAGGCCGGAGAAGACCTCGAGGCACGCCTCGAAAGCGGCATCGTGAGGGTCGAGATGTCCAGGTCTACCGGTCCGGAACGAGACGGCACCATAGACAACTCGATCGTGGCCCACGAGTGGGGCCACTACCTGATGCATCGGCTCGCTCCCTGGTGCTGGTCGAACCAGTGCTACGCCATGGGCGAGGGGTGGAGCGACTTCATCGCGGCCCACCTGACCTACGAGGAAGGCGACGACCGCCATGGGACATACACCCATGCCTACTACGCCAAGGGCGCCGACTGGCAGGCTCCCTACTTCGGCACCCGCCGCGTCCCCTACTCCATCGACTTCACCCGGAACGACCTGACGTTCCGCCACATCCAGGATGGCGAACCCCTGCCGGACGACATCGAGATCCGATTGAACTACATCCCGAATTCGGAGTTCCACAACGCGGGCGAGATCTGGGCCACGATGATGTGGGAGGCCTACTTGGCACTCGTGGGCCTGTCCGAAGGGGAGAACGCACCCTTCTCCTTCGAAGAAGTGAGGCGCGCGATGGGCGACTACGTCGTCGTCGCCATGCTGCTCGCCCCCATGGATGCCACCTACACCGAGATGCGGGACGCCGTTCTGGCCGCCGCCGCCGCGGCCGACCCGACAGCATTCCAGGTCTTCGCAGAGGCCTTCGCCCGGCGCGGCGCGGGGACCTGCGCACAGGCACCGCCTCGAGACTCCGAAGACTTCACCGGCGTGGTCGAAAGCTTCACGCTCGCGCCTCGAGCCACTATCCAGGGCCTGTCCCTCGACGACTCTCTCGGCTCCTGCGACGCCGATGGCACCCTGGATGCCGGCGAGTCCGGGTACCTCACACTCTCCATCGCCAATGCCGGCGCTGCCCCGCTCGAGGACGCCCGCGTGGTCCTTTCTTCCTCGTCCAACACGCTCCCCGTCCCTCCCGACCCCCTTCCCGTGCCGATCATCGAGCCCATGCAAACCGCCCAGGTCCCAATCCGTATCGACGCCGACCCCACGCTCGAGGAGATCACCTGGGTCACCCTCACCGCGACCATCGAGACTTCCGGGACGTGCGACACGACCGCCGAAAAAGCGGCAGTCGTGCGACTGAACGCCGACGAGTCTCCCGGACAGTCCACTATCGAGACGGTCGACTCCCTGTCTCCCCCGTGGGAGGATGCCGACAAGCTGGGCGCCGTCGTCGTCTGGTCCGCCTTCCAGGACGAGGACACAAGCCGCTACTTCCACGGCATCGACCCGCCACGGCTCTCCGACGGCATACTCGTCTCCCCCCCGCTCGAGGTGGCGCAATCCGAGGCGTTCGTGGTCACCTTCCGGCACCGGCACCAATTCGAGGCCAGCGAATACGAAGGCAGTTGGGTCTACTGGGACGGCGGCGTCGTCGAAGTCAGCACCGGGGGGGACACTTGGACCGACGTGGCCGCCTACGTCGACCCAGGCTATACCGGCGTGCTCAGCAACCTGGCCAGCAACCCCCTGTCGGACCGGCCCGCCTTCGCCGACCAGAGCGCTTCATGGCCCGATTTCGACACGGTCGTCCTCGATTTCGGAAAACAGTTCGCAGGCATGACCGTCTGGCTACGATTCCGGATAGGCGCCGACGAGGCCGCCGATGCCTACGGTTGGGACATCGACGACATCGGCTTCGATGGTATCGAAAACACGCCATTCGCCGCCGTCACCCCGGACATGACACCCCTGCACACCTACTACGCCGACCTGGATGGGGATGGACACGGGACACTCACCAGCACAACCGAACAGTGCTGGCAACCCGATGGCTTCTCGAGTACTGCCGATGACTGCGACGACCACGACCCGGAAACCTACCCCGGGGCCGATGAACGCTGCGACGGCGCGGACAACGACTGCGACTGCGCCGGTCAACCACAATCCTGCAGCCCGGAAATCGACGAAGACCCCATTGATGGCACCACCTACT
>JAJRTE010000123.1 GCA_024278455.1 Myxococcota bacterium | reverse complement strand
CTCGGATGGCCGCCACATCGTCCTGTTTCCGCTCTTCGATGGGTCCGGCCTCTCCGGCATGCTGCTGCTACACGTGCGTTTTCGCCAGGCCGCGCCGGCTCGAGACCGGGTGAGGGCGCTGCGGGCGTACCGGAACCGCTACGAATGGCTCGTCGGATCGGTGACGGAGTTGAACATCCCCTGGAATGACAAGCTGCTCGAGCGCATCCCCATCGAATTGATGTTCGAGGGGTCGGCGGATGCGATTGCGAAACACGTGAGGGGAGCGCCGGGACAGGAGAGCGCCGAGGTTGTATAGGGGTGAGGAGGAGGTCCCGAGCGGCTGACCGTGCCGGCGCGAGCGGGTCTTGCAGGGAGCGGCACGAGCGAATCGGGTCAGGGAGGGAGTGCAAGCAGGAGCCTTGGAACGTGAGGGGAGAGCCTACAGGATCTTGGTGGCCTTGAAAGCATTTTCAGTCTGAACGCACTCGTTGGCACCGTTCCCGTACAGTTCCTGGCAGGCCCGAATGGCGGCGTTGGCGAAGTCCGCGAACTTGGCGCTGGACGTAAGCTTGGTCACCTCGGTCCGGTACCATATCTGTTCCACCACGCCCCGGCCCTGGCCACGCACACTGACGCCTTGGTCGGATCCGCCGGCCGCGAGCAGGTAGGCGGCATAGTTGGGGATGCCCGAGTTGATGTGCACGCCGCCGTTGTCGTAGAAGAAGAAGCGACGATACTCGGTCATGTCCTTGGGCTGATTGTAGGCGTTCGGGTCGGACATGGAGCGTATCGCGCCCATCGGGAGATCCTCGCCGATGAGCCAGTCGCCCGAGTCGATCATCGCGCCCCACACGTCGGAGAGGGATTCGTTGAGCGCGCCAGGCTGATACTTGTAGGTGAGGTTGGCCGTGGACTGACACACGCCGTGACCCAGTTCGTGCCCGGTCACATCCAGTGCAATCATGTCGTCGCCGAACACCATCTGGGACCCGCTCCAGTAGGCATTCTTGAAATTGTTGCTGTAGTGCACTGTCCCGATGATCTTGGCACCACGGCCATCCCAGGAATCGCGATTGTGGGTGTTGCGCCAGTAGGAATAGATCTCCTCGAATTCGTTCCAGACTTCGCGGGCGTCCGCGTCGTTGGGGTTGCACCCCTGGCCTTCGCGACAGATCAGTTGCCCCGGCAGGTTGTTCCCGTTGTTGGCGTCATAGAGTTCGCGGTACATCGCCGAATGAATCGTGTCGTAGGCCTCGAGAATGCGGCCGCCTCGAGCCCCCACGTAGACGACGTAGCCGTTGACGGAGAGCTTCCAGGCGAGACGGGTGGGTGTTCGTTCACCTGAAATCAGGCCACGGTTGAAGAATCCCAGCTCCGGATCCGAGTCCAGGTCGAGGTACTCGTCGCGCTGCGCCACGTAGCCGTTGATTCTCCCCTGGTCGATCAGGTCCCAGACGTACTCGACGGCGATGTCGGCTGCCACATCTCCCTCGACGCGAACATCCAACACCGGCCGGAACGAACGCAGGTAGACGCCGTTGACCGACGTCACGACGCTCCCGTTCGTATGGACCACGAGTTCGGAACCGAATACGGGCAATCCGGCCTCCCGGTGGGCGAACTTCACGTGGGTCATGCCCACCTCATCCGGCCCCAGGATGTCCACCGGTTCCAATTCGGCGTCCGGATCGTCGATACCGATGAGCGATGTGTGCTCGCGGAGGAAGCCCTGAGCAATGTCCAACGCATCGTTGGTACGCGCGCGCACCTGGAACGCTCCGGCGATGAACGACGGGGTGTCATAGATCTCCGACACCACCATCTTGTCGACCCGGTCGAGCACCGGGTTTGCGACGCGCGGGCCGGCCATGGCGGTCCCGGATAGGAACCCCGTCACGGCGCAAGCGAACAAGAAAATGTGTATCATGCCTCGAATCGTCAACTTCATGGAAGCCTCCTGGATCTTTCTGTGCACGTGGTGCAGGTGTGTCGACGGCTGTGCTATCACTGTGGACGCCAGTCATTACTTACAAGCTCCGTGCCTGTTCCATGAGAAACGTCGATTCTCGCAACCACCGCCAGCACCGCGGGCAGCACGAAACGGCGACAGCCGATCCGTTTCCTTCGTCAAGACAAGAGGTTGTACCAGGTGATCTGCGGCCGGCAAGCATGATAGACCCACACGCACTGCGACCCGAAGGCCGGCAGACGATGGCCACCGCCGCCCGCCCAAGAGGCGGTTGTATCAAGGGTTGGTACGCAAATGTTCACACAGGTGGGATGGTGGGTACCATTTTTTTGTCGCACACGCATGGAAAAAGTGCCGGAGACCGACAAGTCCGCAAGAAAGCGCAACTGTGCCCATTCGACCGCGTATCGTCTCGAGGCCTGTTCTGTACAAGATAGTGGCACGCTACGGCAAGGGCAGGCTACGGGTCGCACCACTGGTGCGAAGCTCTCAGAGCTTGTAGCCTATCGTTCTCAGGAACCGGCGGCGGGCGTCGGCCTCCGCGGGACCTTCCACGCCAGCGGGGGAGGCGCCGTCCACCACGCCCAGGACGCCCCGTCCCTGGTCCGTTTCGGCAACGATGACCTCGAGAGGGTTGGCGGTCGCACAGAAGATCCCGGCAACCTCGGGGCACTGCTTGATCGCATTCAGGAAGTTGATCGGAAACCCGTCCCTCAGCACGATGACGAACAGGTGGCCCGCACCGATGGCCCGTGCGTTGGCGACTGCGACATCCACGAGGTTGGTGTCGTTTCCGCTCTTGCGGACCAGTCTCTCCTGGGATGCCTCACAGAACGCAAGGCCGAACTTGACGTGCGGCGACGTTCCGACCATGATCTCGTGCAGGTCTTCCACGGTCTTGATGAAGTGAGCGTGCCCGACGATGATGTTGCAATCCTCGGGGAACCGTACCCGGACTGCCTCGAGTTCCATACTGCCTCCTCGTCTTGATTCGGCCGGTCCGGCCGCGTGTTCGGGGGCGAGGATAGCAAGTGACGGTGGCACGTGTCAAGCTAGTGCGGCGGGACAGGGGTGGGGGAAAGGGCCCATGAGGCCGGTGTTGCTCCCTCGCACCGTGCACGTGTGGCGGATTCCCCTGGACCCCGGTGACGCCGCGGCTTCGGCACTCGCACCACTGCTCTCCGCCGACGAGCGGGAGCGGGCGGCGAGATTCCGGTTCGATCATCACCGGAGGCGATTCGTGGTGGGCCGGGGAAGCATGAGACTTCTGCTGGGCGCATACGCCGGGACGCCTGCGGCCGAGATCGTGTTCGCCTACGGCAAGCACGGCAAGCCGAGGCTTTCGGGGGCCGCGTTCGGACATGATGTCCGGTTCAACTTCAGCAATTCGCATGAGCTGGCCCTGCTGGCCGTCACCCTGGGCGCCGAAGTCGGTGTCGACCTGGAGCGGATCAAGCCCATGCCGCGATTCATGCGGCTCGCGGAGCGCTTCTTCACCGCGCGGGAGGCCGATGCCCTGGCCGGACTGCCCGAATCGGCCCGCATCGAGGCGTTCTTCCACTGCTGGACGAGGAAGGAGGCATTCCTCAAGTCCACTGGCGACGGGCTGCATTTCGACCTGGACCGGGTCGAGGTGTCCGTGGTGCCCGGCGAACCAGCCCGCCTGTGCGCGGTGGATGGAAACCCGGCGGCCGCCTCGCGGTGGCACCTCGAGTCCTTCGTTCCCGAGGAAGGGTACGTGGGAGCCCTCGTCGTCGACGGGAAGGTCGACCTCGTGGAGACTTTTTCGATGCGGTGATTCGCCAGGTCGAGCGCCGGGGGCTCCACGACGTTTCGACCGGTCGAAGAACGACGGGCACAGCGGTGGGGAGGGTCGGCGCGGCCGGCACAGGCTGTCAGTGCCTCTCCTCGAGGAACGGCTGAAGCCGGTCGCGGAGGTGGTCCCAGGCTTCCTGGTCGAGCGCCAGTCTCGCACTGTCTCCACCGCCGGCGCCCGAACCCACCGTCGCGAAGAGCCCCATCCGCCGGAGCCGCGCCAGCGCTGTGCGAAGCAGGAAGACGTTGGTCGCCTCCTTGCGCAGGATCTCCTCGGTCATGTACATGGCGTTCGCCTGTTCGATCAGGCGTTTCTGGAACACCTGCTCGGCAAGCTGCTCGTGCCGCAACAGGCCGGCAGTACGCAACGCCACGGACACCGCCTCGAGATGGGGCTGCTGCAGAGCGACCAGTGCCTCGAGTTCCGCCTGTCCCTCCGTCATGGGGACGTAGCCCGCCGCATGATCTCGTCTCTCGAGCGGCCCGGATGCGGTGGGAGGCATTCCCGATTCCCCCTCCCCATCACCGTCCGGTCCGAGGATTCGAAGGGTCTCGAGGTGCTCGAGGGCCTGGGCCAACATCCCATCCGTGTCGACGTCGGGATCGAAAACGAAGGTCTCCTGGAACAGATCGACCAGGAAAGTGAAGCGGTCGCGCAGGTCGTCCCATGCGAAGGGGCCTGGAATCAGCGAACGGACGGCGCAGGCCAGGAGGGCGTCGGGCGCGAGCGGAGTGAGAGCGCCGTTCTTGTAGTAGTCCAACTCGAGTCGTCTCTCCTCCACGATGGCGAAGATCCTGCGCTCGGTGTCGCGGTATTCGGACAGGCATCCCTGGCGAAGGAAGTGGGAGACCGCGTCCTGGAGGTGGGCGGCGATCTCCTCGTCGGCCTTGTTGAAGGCCGTTGGTTGCCCGGCCACCTCGAAGATCCGGACCAGGGTCCGGACCCTTGCGAGCAGGACCCGTTCCAGGATGCCCCGGCGGGTGTGGCCGAGGAGGGCCGCTGCCACGATCTGGGTGATCGTGACCGGCGTCCTGCGGGCGATCTGCGTCAGGATCCGGCTTCCCAGAGGCTTGAGGACAGCCTTCTTCTCTGCCCACCCCATGTCTTCACGGTAGCCCCCGGGAACAGCGGCCAGGGTGGCCCGCAAGGGGATGGGATCCAGGAACCCCAGGTGCACCTTGCCGAACCGGTGGCCGAGAACCCGCACGGAACGCAGCACACCGGCCAGGCTTTCCGGGGTCTTCCGGCCGCCCTGGGCCTCCGCCAGGTAATGAGCGGTCTCCACCACGCGCTCGTAGCCGATGGCGACCGGGACGACGACCGTTTCCTGGGCGCTGCTCGATCCGGCGACCTGGTCGGCTATCATCGAGAGGAGGCCGAGCTTGGGTTGAAGCAGCAGTCCGGTGCGACTTCGCCCCCCCTCGATGAAGAACTCGAGGGTATGGCCTTCCCGAAGGAGTCCCGCGACGTACTTTTTGATCAGGACAGGGCTGATCCGGTCGTCCTTGAAGGTCCGTTGGACGAAGAAGGCCCCCATGCGCCGGAATACCGGGCCGAGGGGCCAGAACGACAGGTTGATGCCGGCGGCGATGTGGGGGATGGCCAGGTCGTGGGCGTAGAGCACATCGCTCACCAGGAGGTAGTCCAGGTGGCTCCGGTGGCAGGGAATCAGCACGACCGTGCCGCGCCGCGCGAGCCGGCGGAGCCGCTCGATCTCCCCGGGATCCACGACGATCTCGTCGTACATCCGCGACCAGACCCGCTGGAGGAAAAAATCCGCCACATCCACGACGCTCATGGAAACATCGGCGGAGATACGACGGAGGTACTTCCGGACGCGGCGTTCCATGGTCCGGCGTTCCACGTTGCGCCGCCGCGCCTCGTCGGCGATGGCACGCTGCACGTCGGGATCCCCCACGGTCCGCTCGATCAATACCCGTCTCGGCCGGACATTGGGCCCCTGGACGACACGAAGTTCCCGGTTGACCTGCAAGAGCATCAACAGGCGGAGCATCCGCCCGAGTTGTGCGTCGGTCCTGGGGCGCCCCCCCCGGTCCTTCCCGGCCCGTTCCAGGAATGCCTGGAGGTTCAGCGGTTCGCCAGTGACGAGAGACACTCGGCGATGGTGCAGCAGGAACCGGCCCAGGTGGCGCAACGGGCCCGGGTCGTCCCGGTTGCCGAACAGGACGTCGAGAAACGTGCGTTGCTGCGCGTCGGGCCTCCGGGACCAGACGAGCACTTGCGGAATCAGGAAGATGGGCCGGTGCAGCCGGCGTTGGGCCGCGACCAGCGCGGTCGTGACAGCCACCTGGGGAGGCCGGTGTCCCAGGTGGTGCCGCCAGGCGTCGCGCCGCCGCATGAACAGCACGGCTGGATGGCCGGCAGCGACCAGGTCGGCCAGGTATCCCGACGCCACCGGGTCGGGCAACGGTCCCTTCTCGCGCCGGCGTCGCACCTTGGCCTTCAGCGTGCGCAGCGCGGAGCGCAGCGTGCCCCACGGGGTAGAAAAGATCTCGTTGGCAAACCGGGCCAGGGGCAGCCCGCGCACGATGCACACGAAATTGAGATACAGGAAGTCGAGCAGAGACACCGTTCGCATCACGTAGACCGGCACGCCCTGCTCGGCGGCCCGCCGCACCTGGGATTCGGCCTGCTCCGAAAACCGGACCCGGGCGAAGAACGGCACCAGGAAGAGGCGCACGAGCAGTCCCAGCTTCGGGTGCATCGCCGAACGGTACCAGTCCACCCCATCCTCGAGGTCCACCGGGACCGTGTCAGCCCGCGATGCCGGCAGGACGGAGTGCTTCGCCTCCCCACCACTACCGACCGGGCCGCCGCCGGCCGCCTCGAGGCTTCCGGGAGCGCTGCCGTCCGTTCGGTCGCGGCCGGCACCTTCCGCACCGCGCACAGCGTCTGTCGCTGCGCTTTCCGTAGAGGGAGAAGGCGCCGGCGTGTCCGCCGTCACGGCGACGAGCCAGGGAGGTGCGGCACCAGGTTCCTCGAGAGCGCCGGCCACCAGGCCGGGGCCAGTGGCGGCGACGCCGATTCTCTCGTGCAACGCCTCGGGATCGGGCACATCGGACGGATCGATTGGATCGGCGGTGCCGGCAGCGCCCTCATCAGCCTTCATGGCGCCGTTCCGTTCATGGTCTCTTTTCGACGGGTCCTGGTCCGACAAGACGTGCTCCTTGGACTCCTACGGGGAAACCGCTGCCTTCGGCTCCCTGATTATAGCGAGTCGCAACCACCCGTGACGATAGCTTTTCTCGCGTCGTCGAGGATGCCCGGCAGTGTGGGCCTGGCGTGCAGCCCGGAGAACGCCTTCCGTCCCGGTTGTCGGGACCGGGGATCCTTGCTACACTTCGCCTGCCGGCCACCTCTCCCCAGGGGGCATTGGCACAGAGGCACGACCGTCATGAAACTAACGGACATTGCAGCAAGAATCGGCGCCTCCACCTTCGGAGAGGAGTTGGACATCACCGGGATCGCCTCCCTGGAGGACGCCGGGCCCGGAGACATCTCGGTCTACGACGACCCCCGGTACGCCCGTATGCTCAGCACGACGCGCGCCTCGGCGGTGGTGCTCGCCGAACCGATACCCCACCTGGATGCGGCGCAACTGGTTCACCCCCGGCCGATGCTCGCCTTCTGCGACCTTCTCGAGCTGTTCCATCCGCCTGCCGCGCCGGATCCCGGCGTCCACGTCACGGCGGTGGTTTCGCCAGACGTCTGGCTCGAGGACGGCGTTTCTATTGGGCCTCACGTGGTGCTCGAGGCAGGCGCTCGAGTCGGACCCGGCACCGTCATCGGGGCAGGCTGTTTCGTGGGGCGGGGCGTGACCCTGGGTGCGCAGGCGGTCCTGAAGCCTCGAGTCGTCGTGCTCGATGGGAGCCGGGTGGGGAGTCGTGTCGTGATCCACTCCGGCACCGTGGTAGGTTCGGACGGATACGGATACCGCTGGGACGGCGACCGGCACCGCAAGGTCCCGCAGGTGGGAGGCGTCCGCATCGAGGACGACGTGGAAATCGGGGCCAACTGCACCATCGATCGGGCCACGCTCGGCGATACGGTAATCGGTGCGGGGACACGCCTGGACAACCAGGTGCACGTGGGCCACAACGTGAAGATAGGTCGGAATTGCCTCATCATCGCGCAAGTCGGCATTGCCGGCAGTGCCACCATCGGCGACGGCGTGGTCGTTGCGGGGCAGTCAGGCGTGGCGGACCACGCGATGATCGGCGACAGAGCTGTGGTCGTGGGCAGGTCCGGGGTGCACGGGCGTGTGCCGGCCGGTGCCGTGGTTGCCGGAACACCCATCATGCCACACAGGCTCTGGCGCAAGGCTTCCGCCGCACTGCGCCGGCTGCCGGACCTTGTGCGCACCGTTCGGCGGCTGGAAAGCGAGGTGCAGGGGCTGTCGAGGCGTTTGCCAGGGTTGCCCGAGGACGGATCTCGAGCGTTCCCCCAGGAAGGCGGGGCGGTAGCCGCCGAGAGCACGGTGGAGGGTCCGGGTCGAGAGCGGTTGACATCCTCGAGGCGGGGCGGCTAAGGTGCATTCGCAGGAAGGAAGATCGTGCACCATCCGGAAGGCTGCTGGCCACATCCCGGAGAGAAGTCATGCTGACGCCCACGACACTCGATGCCCTGCTCGACAGGCTGAGCCAGATGACCCGTCGAGGTGTGGGGGAGGCCGTGGACGCGCTGCAGAACGACCAACTCGCCATTGTGCCCTGGGTCGACGTGCCATCGGCGGTGGAGGCCGCCACGGTCCACGCCGTGGCCTTTGCCAACAGCAAGGGTGGGGACCTGGTGCTCGGGATTCACGGATCGGGGCGCGTGACCGGGTGTCCGGGCCTCGACGAGGAGCGGCTGGCCCAGGAGGTCTTCGCCCGGACGCGGCCGGGCATCGTGGCGGATTGTTGGCGTCACGAAACCTCGAACGCAACGCTGGTGGTGGTTTCGGTACCCGCGGATGCGGGGACCTACGCTATCGCCGACGGTCGGCGGCTCAGACGGGTCGGTCGTGCGAACCTGCCGATAACACCGGACCAGGACGCGCTCGTGGCAGCCACTCGAGCCGGGGACGACTTCACTGACCGGCCGCTTGCCGGGCTCCAGCTCGCCGATCTGGATCCGTTGCAACTGACCTATCTCCGGGAGATCCTCAGGCGCAACAACGACCAGAGCGAACTCCTCGAACTGGACGACCTGGGGCTTCTGCAGGCCCTTGGGATCGTCGACGACAACCGGGCCCCGAGGACCGCTGCCCTGCTTCTCCTCGGATCCCGGAAAGCCCTCCGGGAGCACCTGCCACAGGCCGAAGTGGTCTACATCCACCTCGACGAGCGCGACGAGCCCGACGTCCAGGAGCAGTTGCACCTGCCGCTGCTGCATGCTCTGTCCCGCCTCCAGGATTTCATCGAAGCGCGAAACCGTTTCGCCACATTGAAGCAGGGCCTGTTTCATTTCAAGGTGAAGGACTTCGACGACGACGTGTACCGCGAGGCGTTGGTCAACGCACTCGTCCATCGCGACTACGCCAGGCGTGACGGCGCCGTCCACGTGGTCCACAGCCCCGACCGCCTCGAGATCGCCAACCCGGGCGGTTTCGTCGGCGGCGTGTCGGTGAACAACATCCTCTACCACCCGCCGCGCCACCGGAATCGTCGCCTGACCGAAGCGTTGCAGCAGCTCGGCCTCATGGAGCGCGCCGGAGCGGGGGTCAACCGCATCTACCGGTTTCTGCTCCGGAAGGGAAAACCGGTCCCCGAGTACGAGGTCACGCCCGAATCGGTCCGTCTCACCATCTACGCCGGGAGTCTCAACGAGTCTTTCGCCCGATTCGTCGCCGAGGAGGAGTCCAGGGGGCGGCTGTTCAGCCTCGACATGCTCATCGTGCTCTCGTCGTTGACCCGGGCCCGGACGCTCACCAGCCAGGAGGCGGCGCGGTATGCGCAGCGACCCGAGCGCAGCATGTTGAATGTGCTCAACAAAATGATCGCCTGGGGCTATGTCGAGCGCGTGGGCGCGGGCAGAGCCACCGCCTACCGCCTCACCGGGCGGGTCTACGAACAACTCGGCGACAAGATCGCCTACTTCCGTGACCGGGGGCTGAGCGAGCGGCGACGCCGGGCACTGGTCGTGGAGGTGGCCGAGGAACTCGGGGGACTGACCAACGAGGAGTGCCAGGAGCTGTGCAGCATCGACCGTGCCGAAGCCGGACGGTTGCTCAAGTCCCTGGTGGATGAGGGGCTGCTACTCCACGAAGGCGGGAGGTATCGCACCCGATGACTCGAGGCCCGGGTCGAGGCGTCCCGGGGCGGCGGGGCCGAGTTGAAGGAGGGTACTATCATGGCAGAGCCACTCGAGCAGGCAGCGTCCTGGCTCGTCGCGTCCCGGAAGACCGTGGCGTTGACCGGTGCGGGAGTGAGCACGGAGAGCGGGATCCCGGACTTCCGGAGCGCCGCCGGCCTGTGGAGCCGTTTCAATCCCATGGAATACGCCACGCTGGGCGCCTTTCGCCGGAATCCGGAGAAGGTTTGGCGGCTGTTCGCCGAACTCCAGGACATCCTCGATGCGCAGCCCAATCCCGGCCATGTCGCCCTGGCGGAACTCGAGGCCGCCGGCGGGCTCGCGGGCATCATCACCCAGAACATCGATGGGCTCCACCAGGCCGCGGGCAGCAAGACGGTCGTGGAGTATCATGGTTCCCCGCGGACTCTCCATTGCCTTTCGTGCGGCGCGGGCTACCGGGCCCGGGACATCGCCGATCGGGGCATGCCCCCTCGCTGCGACCGGACGGTGGCGGGCCGAGTCTGCGGCGCCATCCTGAAGCCAGACGTGGTCTTGTACGACGAAGGGATTCCTCTCGAGGCCACTCGAGGCACGGCTGAACTCCTGGAAGGGGCCGAGCTGATCCTGGTGATTGGCACCTCCTGCGAGACCTATCCTGCCGGCGCATTGCCCCAGCAGGTGCGAGCGGCCGGGGGACGTGTTGTGGAAATCAACAAGGAACCGGCCCCGCACCTATCGCCCGACCTGTCCTTGGTCGGACCGTTCTCGGAGATCATGCCCGCCCTGGTCGCCAGATACTCGGCACGACGATAGCGCGGTGAAGGCTTCCCTGTGCGCGCGTCCCGTGGTATGCTTGGGAGCGGTTGGTGATCGAGAGCGGTTGGGACGGCAGCAGGCACGCCGGAGGCTGCGCGGATATGCTGGAATCGAACGTCTACGTGGGGTTGCCTCGCTACACGCTGATGCGCATGGGCGTGGGGGTCTACCGGGGACAGTCGACCAAGGTCCTGGTCAAGCCCGGGTGGCCCGCCCGCGGGCTGGTCTTGTTCCAAACGGAACGGGTCGGCGGCCTGGCGATTCCCGCCAGGACCCGGCACATCGACGCGACGTCGCCGTCGTTGCACCTTGCCCACGGCAGTTCCACCGTCGCCGGTGCGGAAATCCTGCTGGCCGCGGTGTACATGGGCAACAACTGGGAACTCGAGGCGCATCTCACCGGGGACGAGGTGCCGGCCTTGGACGGCAGTGCCCTTCCCTGGGTCGATGCCCTCAAACGCGCCAGCCTGTATCGTTCCGGTCGCAGCCCAAAACAGGTGGTCGTTCGCAAGCGCGTGGCGCTCGAGGGGCCTTCGTGGTCCGCGGTGGTGGAGCCCGCTGATTCCCCCTCGCTCACCGTGTCGATCGACGTGGACCGTCCGGGGGTTGGCGAGCAGGAAGTCACGGTCCCTCTCGAGCAGGCCGCGCTGATCAAGGAACTGGCGCCGGCCCGGATCTTTGGCTTCCACCTCTTCGAGCCCCCCGTGACCGACGAGGAGAACGCCTTCCCGTTCGAGGACGAGGACGAAGAGGAGAAGCGACGTATCGTGGTCGACGACCGTGGGGAGATCCTGCGGGTCAGTCTGAGACGCTCCCTGGTGTTCGACCACGAGGGCAGGGTGGAGAACGAGGATGGTTCGAGGTTCGACAACGAACCGGTGCGCTACAAGGCGGCGGGACTCCTGGGCTACCTGGCCCTGCTCGGCGCCCCCATCGTCGCCCGGGTCGTGTGTCGCAACGTACCGCCATCGGCCT
>JAJRTE010000122.1 GCA_024278455.1 Myxococcota bacterium | reverse complement strand
CGATTGCGACGACACGTCACCGTTCGTCTACTTCGGGAACACGGAGTACGCGGACATTCCGAACGGCATCGACGAGGACTGTGACGGCCAGGAAGGGGAGGATGCCGGCACCGGGACGGGGAGCGGCACCGGCACCGGCAGCGGCACCGGGGTTGGAACGGGCACCGGGACGGGCACGGGAGTTGGAACGGGGAGCGGCACCGGCACCGGCACGGGGAGCGGTACCGGTACTGGGACCGGCGCCGGGTCCGGGACAGGTACACCTCCGCCAATCGAGTTTCCCGATCCGGACGGCGAAACGAATGCGTGCGCTTCCTACGGTACGATTGCCTGCTACGGTGCCTGTGATACAGATGACGACGGGGATCAGATCACCGAGGAGGAGTGTGATTGTCTGGACGCGTTCGACCTTGCCTACCCCGGCTCGGACTTGCCTGACATCGCGAATGGTATCGACGAGGACTGTGACGGCCAGGAAGGGGAGGATGAGCTTCCCGGGACCGGTACGGGTGGATGAGCTTCGGGGACTCGCCGATCGATAGCCCTTGCGGGGCGTATGGAAACAAGCGGGGGGATGGTCGCGAAACGGAGGTGTGCGTTGGCCCGCTTGCCACCTGCCTTGAACCCCGCGAGGAGCCTTCACGCCCGACAGCGTCCTCCCCCCATTGCTTGCGCGGTGTCGCCGCTGCGCTCCAGCCGTGCAAGCTGCGTTGCCTCCCTGTCCTGACAAGCATGAATTGCCTTGCACCCCCCAGAGGTTTGTCGTATCATAGCAAGCGACCTTTCCACCGGGAAAAAGCAGGGCGATGGGGTGGCGTTGGGTGCGTCCGGCGCCATGATGTGGGTGTGTGCGTCGCTGCGGGGAGCGACAGCTTTCTTGAGAGAGCGTGCTCGAGCGGGGCACGATTGGTGCGTCGAGGCGTCTGGCTGAAGTCGATGCGGAACAGGATGGATTATGGGTACCGAAGCGGCGGCGGATCCGGGTGGCATCCAGCGTCACCTCGATCGGGTAGAAGCATTGTTGCACCGGCTTCAGGCGGGTGACGCCGCTCGCGAGACGGTGGAGATTCCGCTCGAATCGGGAAGTCCCAGACCAGGCGACATCCTGGCGAAACTGATCGCGAAGTTTGGTCTTTCGCTGCCGGAAGCGGACCTTCTGAGGATTGCCGCTGCCCCCGAATTCGAGCCTGACATCGCGGACACGTTCGCCCAACTCCAGGGCGACCGGCGGGCGCGAAGAGCGCGGTTCGAGCTTGCGCTCCGCCTGGTGGAACCCGATCCGGCGCGAAGAACCGCCTTGCTGAGCCTGCTGCATCGCGATCGCCCGCTGATGCGGTTTCAGTTGCTCGAGCCCCCTTCGGAGCCGGCTAGAGGCTCGCAACTCTTGTCCGAACAGGTCATGTCGCTCGATCCCGACATTACCTACCAGTTGTCGGGTCTCCGGCTACCTGCCGCGCGCTGGCCTCACGCCCTCAGTCTCGTCGAGCCGTCAGCGACGCTCGAGTCCTTCGCCCTCCACCCCAAGACACGGAAAGCCCTTGATGCCCTTCTCGAGATGCGTCTAGACGTGGACACCCGTGGCCGTCACGTCAACGGGCCATCGCTCGCGGAGAACCTCCTTCTCTACTTCCACGGCGAATATGGCTCGGGCCGGCGAGCTGCCGGCGAGGTGCTCGCCCGGCACTGGGGCCTCGAGCTGCTCCTGGTGGACTGCCGCATGGTATCCGAGGAGGTCTTGGGCTCGCCGCGGTTTCTCAGGCTCGTCATGCGAGACGCGATGCGTCTGGGTGCCATGCCCATGTTTCTCCACGTCGACAAGGTCGCTGCCATCCCTTCGGCAAAGGCCGCGCAGGGTGAGGATGACATGTCGCCGGCGGTGGACCTGGTGCGTCTCGAGAAGTTCATGAACGAACTGGCGTGCTACGCCGGTCCGGTGGTGTTTTCTGATACGGAGCCCCCCGTCCTCGACCGGATCCTGGGGGTCAGGGACGTCGTTCCCGTCGAATTCCCGGCGCGCCTGGAGAGTGCTGAAGTCCGCGACGAGGTTTGGTTCTCTGTCGCGTCGGCCTTGCCTGGCGACCTGGACCGCAAGGCAGTGGCGAACGTGGCTCGCCAGTTCGCGTTCAGCCAGGGGGAGATTCGCGACGTGGCCCGCGCTGCGTACAGCCTCGCCGCCGCTCGAAATCCGGCCGACCCGAAAGTGGAACCGCAGGACCTCTACCACGGGGCGGTGTCGCAGTTCCGCCACAACCTGGACCGCTATTCCACCAGGCCGAGGACGCTATTCGTCTGGGATGACTTGGTGCTGCCCGCCGATGTCAAGCAGCAATTGAAACGCCTGGAGAGCTACATCCGGCACCGGGAGCGGGTCTTTGACGACTGGGGACTGGGAAGAAAGGTGGGCCTGACCGGGAGGGGCGTCAAGGCTTTGTTCGTTGGAAAGTCGGGTACGGGCAAGACCATGGCCGCGCAGATCATCGCCTCGACTCTCGGCGTGGAGTTGTACAAGGTCGACTTGGCCATGATTTTCAACAAGTTCGTCGGTGAGACCGAAAAGAGTATCAAGCGGGTGTTCAGCGAAGCCAAGAAGTCCCATGGTCTCATCCTTTTCGACGAGGCCGACGCCTTGTTCGGCAAGCGGAAAGGAGACAGCGGCGCCAACAGGTGGATGGGGATGCTCGTCAACTATCTCCTCCAGGAGTTCGAGGAATATGACGGTGGGGCGATCTTGACCACGAACATGCCGGACGCCATGGACACCGCGTTCAACAGGAGGCTCCATTTCGTTATCGAGTTTCCGGAACCCGACGAAACCATGCGGCTGGAGTTATGGCGCTCCATGATTCCGCCGGAGTTGCCCCTGGCCGGAGATATCAACCTCAAGCGGCTGGCCCGCCAGTTCGAGCTTACCGGGGGGAACATCCGCAACGTGGTGATGGATGCCGCCTTCATGTGTGCGGAGACGGAGAGACCGGTCACCATGCTCGACCTCATGAGAGCTGTCCAGGATGAATTCCGGAAAGTGGGGAAGACCTCGAGCAGGAGCGACTTCAAGGAGTATTTCGATCAGTTGCTGTGACATGCCCCGGTTTCGGCAGGGTGGGAACTCGAATCGGGGCGGCATGGATGTAGGCGGGACCTGTGGCCACCGGCCAGGGAGGCCCGGCGCACCGGGGAGGGGGCAAGGTGGTTGGCGGTCGTGCGGGTCCTGACAGGCTGTCGCGGAAGCGTTGCAGGGAGCCAGGGTGGCTGGCTTGTCATTCATCGAGTACTACGACTCCGTGTCCCGACCGTCTGCGCCGGGTCTGGCCAGGGCGATCTGCCAGGCGTTTCGCCCGGCCAGCGTCGTCGAGGTCGGCAGTGTGTCTGATGTCTACCTGGAGCAGTTCCTGCTTCTCGGCGTGGAGGCGCGTGGGACACGGCCCGAGGCGTTGGGCACGCCCTCTCCACTGATCGAGAGTGGGCGCGTGCTCATGACCGACCCTGTGACCCCCAATCCCTTCGGCTTCACCTTCGATGTCGCACTGTCGCTCGAGGTCGCCGACAAGCTGCCGGGTGAGCACGCGGCTGCTTTCGTCCGGGAGTTGTCTGCTTGTTCGGACCGGGTCGTGTTCAGTGCAGCAGCTCCGGGCCAGGGGGGATTCCATGTCAACGCGCAGCCTCTCGAGTTCTGGGTGAGGCACTTCTGGGACAATGGATTCGAACTCGACATCCCCATGACACTCTGGATGCGCCACCAGTGGGTCGAAGCCGGTATTCCGGCGTGGCTCCAGGCGAACGTCGCCGTGTTTGCGCGCTCCGCCGTCCCGGCGGACACCATCGATGACGCCGTCCACCAGGCCGGAAGGGTGGAAGGGTGGTATGCCGCGTTCGAATGGCGCCTGCTGTTTCATGAGGCCTCCAGAGTGCCTCGAGACGAGGCCATCGTGGAGGTGGGCACGTTCAAGGGTCGCTCCGCGGTTGCAATGGCGCTCGGCGCAGCAGCAGGGCGAGCCGGTGGCGGCGAAGCAGCGGCCACCGTGTACACGGTGGACCACCACTGTGGCGACCCCGGGACTGCCTCCCATCTCCAGGTTCCCATGTCCGACATCCGGACGTGGAGCGCCCTGATGACCAACCTGCGCAGCCTGCGGCTCACGGCAACCGTCGTGCCCATTCTTGCCGACGGGGTCGAAGCCGGGAACACCTGGGCAGGGCCTCGAGTACGCTTGCTCTTCCTGGATGGCGCTCGAGGTTTCCGCGACATGATGTGCGATTTCGACGCCTGGCGCCCCCACCTTGCCCCGGGCGCTCTCGTCGTGTTCGGTGGCGTGGCGGAGTCGGACGGGCCGCTCGAGGCGTTGCTGGAGATTGTGAAGCAAGGCGCCTGCGCCCGCTCGATGACCCTGGGTAAGCTTGGCTTCGCCAGGTACGCCGGGCGGCCGGCCGTTGGCGCCGGGAAGGTCGGCACGCCGCACCGCGCCCGCCCCACCCGGCGTGACCGGATATCGATCATCATGCCTACCAGGAACGAAGGGCCGCGCCTGCGAGCCACCATCGACAGTCTTCTGGCCAACACCCACTACCCGGATTTCGAGCTGATCGTGCTCGACGACGCCTCCGCCGATGGCTCCACCGATTTTCTTCTGGCCTCCCCCTACTACCAAGATGAACGCATCACCCTGATTCGCTGGCGGCACCCTCGAGGCTATCTGCCGCTCTGGATCGAAGGGGTCGAGCGCTCGAGCGGTTCGGTTCTGAAGTTTCTCGATGCCCATCACTGCTTCTCGCCCTACTGGTTGACCAACCTCTACGAATCATTGAGCCGCAGGCGGTTCCAGGCCATCGTGGGACCCGTGGTGGGAGGACTCGAGGCGGAGACATGGACGTTGGCCGAAGGCCCCGGCCTGTTCGGGTACACCTTCGACGGCGACCTTGCACGCATTCGGTGCCTGGGCGCGTCGGACCACGGGCATGAAGGCAGGGTGCCGTGGCTGTGCGGACACCAGATGATGATGAGCCGTGCCACCTACGATGCGGTTGGGGGCTTCTTTCCCCTTTTCGAAGGCCACGGCACCGACGACAGCGACCTCTGTCTCAGGGCCTTCCTCCTCGGGATCGATTGCCACGTCGAACCCACGTCGGTCATCGGACACTATCACAAGAACGCGCATATCAATCTCGTCACCCATGCCGACGTCGGGTTCAACGTCCTGATGAGCGTCTACCTCAACTTCGGCGAAGCTCGGCTCGAGGCCTTCTACCGTGCCCACGAGGATGAGATGGGATATCGCGAGGGAAGAGAACGGATGAAAAAGCGCAGCGCGGAGCTGGAGTGCTTCCGGGATTGGATTGTCAGGCGGCAGTCCCGCACGCCGGAAGAGCTTCTCGAACATCTGGCCCACTACTAGTGGGTCCGCACGAATGCCAGCGTCGAGGTGACTTCTGATGGCCCGTACACCCGTGGTCAGCATTGTCATTGCAGCCAGGAACGAGGGCGACAACGTTCGCAAAACCGCCGACTCGATCACGGAACATACCTCGACCCCTCCTTGCGAACTCGTCCTCGTCGACGACGGCAACACCGATGGGTCCTTCTCATTCCTCGAAACCCCCGAATACCGGCACCGGTCGGATATCTCCTGCTTTCGCTTCGACTCGCCGGTGGGGTGCGTGCGTGCCCGGCACCAGGGTGTGCGCTTGGCGCGAGGCCGCTACGTGTTGTTCCTCGACGCCCACATGGCCGTGCCGGATGGATGGCTGGACCGGCTCGTGCATGCGGCCGAGAGGGCAGGACCCCTGGCCGCCATCACCCCCAACGTCGCCAACCTCGATGAGGCGAGCTGGACCATCCAGGCTCCCTATGCCTACTACTTGAAGATCAACAAGGTATTCCAGTTCGAGTGGGACAGGCAGATTCATCACGGCCAGCTCCTCCCGACGGCCGGTGGCGCCTGCGTGCTGATGCCTCGAGACCTCTACTGGTCATCCGGCGGGTTCGACCTCGGCCTGCGTCGATGGGGCTGCGAGTTCGTCGACCTCATTCTCAAGGTCTACGCCATCGGCGGGACGTGCCGCTTCGAGCCGTCGGTGTGCGTGGGGCACCTGTTCAGAACGCGTTTCCCCTACGCCGTGTCATGGCTCGACGTCACCTACAACACGCTCCGGGTCGGCTACATCCACCTGAGCGACCGGGCGTTCAGGCGATTTGTCGACGGTGTGGCCGGGACGCCTGGTTTCGACGACGCCTGGCAACTGTTCCAGGAGAACATGGAGGAGATCGAGGCCCGTCGCCGGATTCAGCTCAGGCGGCAGAAGCGCGACCCCGACTGGTTCGTGCGGACCTTCTTGCCGGAGCTGCTCGAGGAGGCCGGCACGACTTCCGGCATGACCACGCGCATGGCACCGCGTGCGCCGCTCCCACCGGAGCACGAGGGCGTGCCGGGGCGGACCGCCGGACCACCACCGCACCATGTCTCTCCCGCGCTGGTGCCTGCCGTGCGCCTCCTTGCCGGGGACGATGGATCCCGAGGGTACCGTGTGCACCACCGGCAAGCCCAGACGAGCCCGTGGGCCAGGGCCCGCGGGCCTCGAGTCTCGATCCTCATCCCGGTCAGAAACGAAGGTGGCAACCTGAGACGCACCATCGACGGGATTCTGGCCAGCACGAGCTACCCCGACTACGAGATCCTCGTCGTCGACGATGCATCGACCGATGGGTGCACGGCATTCTTGCAGCAGAAAAACAAGCCCGGAACCTATGCCGCGGTGAGATGCGTGCGTCACCGCACCCGGTGCGGCTACGTCGCCGCGCTCAACGAAGCAGCGGAACTGGCCACCGGCGATGTGCTCAAGTTCCTGGACGCGCACCAGTGGGTCGGCCCACACTGGTTGACCAATCTCGTGGACACCCTCGCCACCTGGAACTACCAGGCACTGGTCGGCCCGGTCGTCAAGCCGCTCCATCCCCAGACCTGGAGACCGGCCGGCAACTCGAGCTACGGATTCGGAACAGATCGCGACTTCTCGCGGTTTTGGCACCTTGGCCCGGAATCGATAGGCCCGAACCTAACGGTCCCACTACTCGTCCGCCATCAGATCACAATGGCCAAGCGCTCGTTCGTCGAGCTGGGCGGTCTGTCTTCCTGGTACCGCGGACACGGCTTCGACGATTTCGACCTGTGCCTGCGCGCTCGAGCACGGGGTCTCGAGGTGGTCGTGGAACCCACGGTCATGGTCGCACACCTGCCCAAGCAAGCCTTCATCAACGAGGTGCGCTGGGAGGACATCGTTTTCAACAAGCTGGTGCTAGGTCATCTCCACTTCGGAGCCCGCGCCTGTGAACGCATGAAGCGCACACTGGCCGAAGCCCCGGGGTTCGCCGGCGGCTGGCGCGCATTCGAAGACATTCGATACCTGCTCGACCGCTACCCGTTAGGGCCGCCGGACGTGGAAGGCGCGACCGGGGCTGGCCCCGCCACCCGGGCAGGCGCGGCAGCAGGGTGAGATGAGGCGGAAGACACAACCGAATGGCTGCTCGACGAATGGCCCGCGGGCCGCGGCTCCGGGGCATACGAGGATTGAGAGGCGGCAATGAGACCACACGAGACCAAGGTCGACCACCACGACGTGCACATCCGGAAGCCAGGCGACACGAGGTGGAGCAAGAAAGCCTCGAGGCCTGACGAGGAACTGCTCGAGGCCCTTACCACCGAGGAATTGCTGGCTCGAGCGCTGGACGAAGGTGACCACGACCCCCGTCGTTCTCCTGCGCTCGATGCCCTCGAGGCACGGTTGGGGGCCTCGGCTGCCTATCGCCGGCTGTGTGCCGCCGGCGCGACTGGACAGGTCATGGGCGACGAGAGATGGGGCGTCGGCGGACCCGGCGCAAAAGAGCGCAGGAATGGGCTCGACCGGGTGGAACTCCTTCCCGAGCCCCTGGACGACGGTGACGATCTTGCACTCAAGGGCGGCACCGTGCCTCCTGTCGCGAGGAACGGACACGAACGGTTCGTCAACACCTCCCAATCCTGGGTTGTCGCCGATCCACGAAACCACGCCGACTCCATCCTCGCCAAGCTGCCGAAGAACGCTCGCGTGGAGGTGATCGACTACGGGGAGGGGCAGCCCTTCAACGTCCCTCCCGCCAACCCGGCCGACGACTTCTGGCGTGTGCGATGGTGGCAGATCAAAGTGGTCAAGGGCGGTGCCGTGCAGCCCGGAACCGTCGGATGGGTCATGAGCGCCGTGCTCTCTCCGGCCAGGGGAGGAGCGCGCAGCGCCGACATTCCACCCGTTGCCGCCGGTGAAGGTGGCCCCACGCTTACGGTCACGGTCGCCCCGCCCACCGGACCGGGTACGTTCGGGAAGCCCACAGCCAAAGTCGTGTCCAAGACCGGCTTGCGTTTCACGTCGGACGGCCCCCGGGTCAGGCTGGGAGGAGGATACTGGAAGGTCCTCCCCCCTTCCACGCAGATCGACGCACCGGCTCCCGCGTCGCCGACGCGTGCCCCTGTCACCGCCCAGTCCCGCTTCGCACGTGTCAATGGCGTCTGGCTGGTCTCGGACCCTGCCAAGTACAAGAGCACCATCATCCAGAAGCTGCCACTGGGTACCCAGGTGGAAGTCCTGGGCAGGGGAGGAGACAGAACGTTCAACCGTTGTGATCCCAGGTTCCACTGGTGGCGCGTCAAGGTTGCCGGGGGCGATGACCACGGCCTCGAGGGTTGGGTCATGCAGGTCCTGCTCGCCCTTGTTGCCCCCGAGAAGGGTCCGGAGTCTCGAGAAGACATGCTCCAGGAGGAGAAGGAAAAGGCGATCAGTGCCGGAGTCGAGAGTGAACCACTCGAGCCCTCCCAGCCGGCGAAGCCCGAACCCGGAACCCCCGAGCCCGGAACCGGGGAACCCGGCGAAGCGGCGCCCGAGGCACCAGAGCCTCCTGAGCCTGCGGAGCCCGAACCCGGAACCCCTGAACCCGGAACCCCCGAACCCGGCATTCCCGAGCCGAAGCGAGCGCCTGACGCGAGCATGCAGGCGGCGCTTTCTGGTCTCGATGCCGAAGCGGCGGCGAACGGTGGTGTGATATCCGGAGCGGACTTTCAGAAGGCGGTGATTCTGGGCATGGAGGACCTTGACGCGCAGGCCGGGAAGACGGGGAACGAGTATCTCGATTTGAAGGAGTACGTGGAGCGGAACCGTGGGCGGATGGATCCGGACGCGGTAGCGAAGTGGTCAGTTGTGGAGGAGTTTGAGGCCCGGACGACGGGTTCTGGGATGAAGCGGGACCTTTTCAAGGGCATGGTTGCCGTGTTGCAGCGGACGACGGCCGTGGGTGGGAAGAAGGAGGAGCAGGGAGGGGCGGAGAAGGGAGGGTCGAGCTACAAGGACGACTCGATGCGGCGTGCCCTGGCGCAGTGTGACCTCGAGGCTGGGGCGAACGAAGGGGTCATCAGCGGAGCGATATTCGAGAAGGCGGTTTTGACGGGCATGGAGGACCTTGACGCGCAGGCCGGGTCTCTGGGCAAGGAGATCGTGGACATCGATGCCTACGTTGGCAAGAACCGTCCGATGATGGACCCGGACGCTGTTGCGAAGTACGAGGTTGTGAAGACGTATGTGGGGAAGGCGCCTGGACGTGGTATGCCTGGAGCGCTGTTCAAGGAGATGAGCCGAGCGCTTTCGGTTGCGACCGGGAAAGTGGACCGGTCGAATGGGGAGGGTGGGGAGCGGAAGGAGAGCGATGCGAGCATGCGTGCTGCGCTGTCGGAGTTGGACGCAGCCGCGGCTGGCACGGAGGGAGGACGGATCACGGGCGCGGACTTTCAGCGAGCGGTGATCCTGGGTATGGAGGACCTGGACGCGCAAGCCGGTGTGAAGGGGCGCGAGTACGCGGACCTGTCGGGCTACGTGGCAGCGAACCGTGGCCGGATGGACGCGGATGCGGTAGCGAAGTGGGAGGTTGTGCAGGATTACGTGTCGAAGACGCATGGAACGGGGATGCCTGTGGAGATCTTCGACGCGATGGTGTCCAAGCTGCAGCGGACGGTAGGGGAGGTGAGAGGTGGGGAGAAGCCGGAGGGCTCGAAGCGTTACAAGGACGAGTCCATGCGGCTGGCTCTTGCCCAACTCGACATGGAGGCCGGAGCGAACGAGGGAGTAATAACCGGAGCGGCGTTCGAGAAGGCGGTTCTGACCGGCACGGAAGACCTTGATGCGCAGGCGGGTGAGAGGGGGCTGGAGTATGGGGACCTGGTGACCTACGTGGAGAGGAACCGTTCCCGGATGGACGCGGATGCGGTAGCGAAGTGGGAGGTTGTGAAGGAGTACGTGTCGAAGGCGCCGGGACGAGGGATGCCTCTAGCCGTGTTCGACGCGATGGCAGCGAAGTTGGCGGTGACGACAGCGACCCCCGGGCGTGTGGCTGGCGCCGTCGAACCCGGCTTTCCCGCGCCCGAGGCACCAGAGTCTCCCGAGCCGGCGAAGCCCGAACCCGGAACCCCCGAACCCGGAACCCCTGAACCCGGCGAAGCGGCGCCCGAGGCACCAGAGCCTCCTGAGCCTGCGGAGCCCGAACCCGGAACCCCTGAACCCGGAACCCCCGAACCCGGCATTCCCGAGCCGAAGCGAGCGCCTGACGCGAGCATGCAGGCGG
>JAJRTE010000121.1 GCA_024278455.1 Myxococcota bacterium | reverse complement strand
TGGCAATCGGTCGTTCACCTTGCGGCTGCTGCGGAGTGAACGCGCAGTCGAGCTTCGCTCGACCCGGGCGGGGTTCACTGCGTTCACCACCGCCCCTACGGAGGGACCGTGTCAATGGGACAGGGTTCGGTTCGTCACCCCGCATCGTATACTGCGCCCCCATCAGATCGGCTCCTGCCCGTACGGGCGGTGGTGAACGCAGTGAACCCCGCCCTCCTGCCCGTAGGGGCGGTGGTGAACGCAGTGAACCCCGCCCGGGTCGAGCGAAGCTCGACTGCCGTGCCGGTTGCTGGAAACGGGAAGAGGGAGAAGCGGTGGGAACTGTCGCTCAGCGTCTTGTGCGCGTCGCCCGCGACCTGGGATCCCGGGCCGGGGAGCTGCGTTTCGGCGGGGACGTGACCCATGTCTACAACCCCTTGAGCTATGCCTTCCGCCCCCACCGCGACTACCTCGAGCGCTTCGGCGGCCTGGGAGCCTCCGTGGTGCTCGTAGGCATGAACCCCGGCCCGTGGGGCATGGCCCAGACCGGCGTGCCTTTCGGAGACGTGGTGCTGGTCCGGGAGTGGATGGGTATCTGCAAGCCGGTAGCGCGGCCGGAGCGCGAGCATCCGGCGCGACCGGTGGAGGGCTTTGCCTGCTCACGGCGCGAAGTCAGTGGGTCGCGGTTGTGGGAGTGGGCGCGGGAACGGTTCGGTTCGCCGGAGAGCTTCTTCTCGTCCTTCTTCGTGTTGAACTACTGTCCCCTGAGCTTCATGGAAGCCAGCGGCCGCAACCGGACGCCGGACAAGCTGCCCGTCGCCGAGCGCGACCCCCTCTTCGCCGTCTGCGACAGGGCGCTGGTGCAAATGGTCCAAGCGCTCGCGCCGCAGTGGGTCATTGGCGTGGGGCGCTTTGCCGAAGCGAGAGCGCGGCGGGCGCTTGACGGTGCTAATCTCCGATTCGGCACGATTCTGCATCCCTCACCAGCGAGTCCGGCTGCCAACCGGGGATGGGCGGGCCAGGTGGAGCAACAACTCGGCGCTCTTGGGATCGGCCTGCCGCGGTCAACGGGGGAGGAGTGTGACGGCTCCGGCGGAGACGGCGGTTAGCGGGGTCTCGCCAGCGAGGCTGCCCTGGCTCCAGGAGACGTGGTAGAGGAAGATGTCCTGGTCGTCCCCGGATGGCGGGACGATGAACTGGTCGCTGATGGCGTAGCAGGAGCTATCGCTCGAGCGCCGGGGCGGTGGGCCCTCGAGACGGAAAATCGGCACCCCGTTGCGGCTCAAGTAGCGGCGCAGGTCACCTGCGGCCAACTCGGCTCCCGCCGTGCAGATCCAGCTCAAGGCGAAAACCCGCGTTCCAGCTTTCAGGTCGCCGGCCTCCAGGGGCGAAGGCATCCGGCGCGGGACGGAAGCGTCCTCTTGGGCGGAGCTGCTGCCTTCCTCGGGAAGGGGAAGCAGCAGCAGCTCCGCGGAGCTACGGAGCAGAATCGGACCAATGATCGCGGGCTTCTTCGGTGAGGGGATGTGCAGTTTCGATGCCGCGCCGCCGAATACGCTCGCCGCCACATCGCCGACCCAGGCGAGGGCCTCGTACTCACCGGGGCGTAGCTCGAGGACTGTGCGGTGCAGGACCCTCATCCCGGTCGGATCCTCCTTTGCGATTCGCGCCTTGGCGAAGTTCTCCAGCGCCCAGCTCTGCCGGCCCCCATCCCTCGTCAGGTAGACACCGGCGCCCCACTCGGCGTGGCGACCGTCGGCCTCGGTCACGGTTTCGAGGGAGTCGAGATCGAAGGCGAGTTCCACGGCGACCCGCCAGCGTCGGCCTTCGGGGGCGGTGGGCACCAGGCTGACCCCGGCTGGGATAGCCCGTGTTGTGTGGGGCAGGAGCAGCGCCCGCTGCACTCTCTGGCGCCAGCGCTGGGCCTTGGTGGGGGTCAGAGTGCGGAAGAGCATCGTGCGGTGGAGTCGCGGAATCCTGACCCGCACCTGCTGCACGCTTCCTTTGCGTGCCCGACGCTTGAAGGCCAGACGATAGACGCAGGAACAGCCCCGGAGGACCTCCTGTTCGAGGTTTTCCAGCTTGCCGCCGCCGGAGAAGTCCGCCAGGTTGGCCACGAGATCCGACCACCCCCAGCGAGGTGCGAAGATCGCCGTGCGAGCAGCGACGGCGGCGGCGCCCGACCGTTCAGTGGCACGGATCGTGTCTCCCACGGTGAATTCGACGCTCCCTGGGTACATACGATGGGGAAAGAACTCCCCCGATCCGTTGAAGTAGAGCATGTGCTTGGGGCCAGGAATCTCCTCCAGCTCCGCCAGGACCAGCTCGAGGATCGTCAGGGCTTGCTCGATATGCTGTCGCTCGTAGATGGCATTCAGCTCGCAATCGCCGAAACAGTGGCCGCTGCAGTCCCGAATCCCCAGCGTCGCACATCCTCTGATGCAGCTGCTACACGCCCGCAGGCGAATGCTGCGAAACGAGGGGAAGTCGTCGAAGAGGTCCTGGTCTTCGAGGGCCCGGTCGAGAGCAGCGAGCACGTCCTCCCTGCCCACGCCCAGTGGCGCCAGACGCTTGAGGTAACGCCCCGAGGCATAGACCATGGCGCGGTCCCCGGGACCCATGGTGTCTTGCACCCACAGCTGAGCGTCCGCCACTGCAGCGAAGCGTCGCCGCGTGTCGAGTTGCTTGAAGTCGAGGAAGATGACGAAGAGGAAGGACTGTCGCTCTTGTTCGCGTGTGATCTCTTCGGCAGTGTTCAGTGTCGCGGGCAAGCCTTCTCGCCGCTTCCGGTCGGGGCTCCCCGGATCGCCGCAATTGCACAGATCGTCCACCGCTTCGATCGGCCAGTGGTGACCATCGACGAAGATCTCGAAATCCTCCCTGACGAGTCCCCGAACGGGCTTGCCTTGCTTGTCATGGACCCGCACGTCCAGGATGACGAGGGAGCTCTCGATCTCGTCAACGTGTTTCGACGTGAGGGGATCGTCGGCCTTCCCCGGCCCGGCGGCGAGGCCGGCCGCCCCGGCGCTCGCCGCGAGCAGACAAAAAGACAAGAACAACCATCGACGTCCGCATCGGCGGAAGAGGGAAGGGGGAAACCCGGGTTCCCCCTGAACCGGTTTCCGTAGGAGAGAACTCATGGGGCCACGAGCAGTCTACAACGGGTCCCCGAGAGCCTGAACCGCGACCGGTGGAGATGTCACGACTCTTGCGGGCCTTTCCCCGCGGGATCAGCGCAGCCCTTCCACAGCTTCCGGGTTGGCCACCGAGGCCAGCGATCCGGGGTCCTCTCCCGCGAGAACGCGGCGGATCACGCCGCGGACGATCTTTCCCGAGCGGGTACTGGGCAGGGCGGCGACCCAGCGCACTTCGGAGGGGCGCATGGCCGGTCCCATCAGCTCGGCTACGTGGGCGGCGACCTCGGCGGCCAGCACGTCATCGGCCTGCGCGGGATCGCAGGCCACGGCGACGAGCACCAGGCGTGTGCCCTTGACCGGGTCGTTCAGGCCCACGGCTGCGGCTTCGCGCACGGCGGGGTGGGAGACGGCCGCCGCTTCGACCTCGCCGGGGCCGATGCGCTTGCCGGCGATCTTGAGGGTGTCGTCGGCCCGGCCGGTGAGAAACCAGTAGCCGTCCTCGTCGATGTAGGCCCAGTCTCCATGGGCCCACACCTCTTTGCCGAAGCGCTCGAAGTAGGTCCGCAGGTAGCGGTCGGGGTCGCCGAGAAAGCCCCGGGTCATGTTTGGCGCCGCGTTGCGGCAGACCAGGTGGCCAACCTCCTCGCGCAGGCTGCGACCTTGTTCGTCGTAGACGTCCACGTCCATCCCCAGGGCCGCGCCCTGGAGAGAGCAGGCCTTGAGCGGCTCGGTGGGCAAGGGCGCGAGCAGGCAGCCCATCAGCTCGGTGCCTCCGGAGATGTTCATCACCGGGCAGCGGCCCGAGCCGGCGATCCGGAAGTACCACTCGTAGGAGGAGGCATCCCAGGGCTCGCCCGTGGAGCCGAGAATGCGCACGCTGGAAAGGTCATGCCCGGCCGGCCACTGCTCGCCGTGGGCGGCGAGCACCCGCACGGCGGTGGGGGCCAGGGCGAGGTGCGTGACCTGGTGCCGGGCCACCATGGCCCACACCCGGTCGGGGGCGGGATGATCCGGGCTGCCGCCCAGCAGCACCACGGTGCCCGCGTGGAAAAGAACGCCGAGGATCTCCCAGGGGCCCATCATCCAGCCGATATCGGTCAGCCAGAACATGGTCTCGCCTGCTCGCAGGTCCAGGTGATAGCCCACCTCCTTGGCGGTCACCACCTGCACTCCCGCGTGGGTGTGCACCACTCCCTTGGGCTTGCCGGTGGTGCCGGAGGTGTAGAGCAGCAGCGAACGGGCGTCGGCGTCGAGAACGGTGGTGGGCCACTGGGGTGAGGCCGCCGCTTCCAGCTCGTACCACCAGACGTCCCGCTGGGGGTTCCAGGCGATCTCCTCGCCCGTGCAGCGCAGCACGACCACCGTCTCGACCTGCTGGGCCAGGTCGGCGGCGCGATCGGCAGCGCTCTTCAGCTCGAGGGCCTTGCCCTTGCGGCGAGTACCGTCCGCCGTGAGCAACACCCGCGCCTGGCAGTCCTCGAGGCGGGCGGCCAGCGCCTCGGGGCCGAAGCCCGCGAAGACGGGAACGCAGACCGCGCCGATCTTCAGGCAGGCCAGCAGGGCGACGACCACGTCGGCGGTCATCGGCAGGTAGAAGCCCACCGCGTCCCCCACGCCCACGCCCTTGCCGGAGAGGGCCGCAGCCAGGCGGCAGACCCGCTCGGCGAGGCCGGCGTAGCTCAGGCGCGTCACCGAGCCGTCGTCGTCTTCGGCGATCACCGCGATGCGTTCGCCATGCCGCGCCAGGTGCCGGTCGAGAACGTTGTGGACGATGTTCAACTTGCCGCCGATAAACCAGCGGGTCCAGGGCAGGCCCCGGCTGTCGTCGAGCAGCGACTCGTAGGGAGAGAACCACTCGATCCCCATGTCCTCGATGATCGCGGGGTAGAACCAGCCCGGATCCTTGGCGGCCCGGCGGCGCAGCTCCCGGGAATCGGCAATGCCGTGGCGCCGCATCAGGCGGGCCACGTTGGAGTTCTCGAGATCGTCCTGCCGGGGACGCCAGATGATCGGCCCGGTTTCCATCAGCGTACCCAACTCGTGTTGTGACCCGTGTTGGCGGGAACGAGGCCCCGCCGGAGTCGGTGGATCATCGTCTCCTCTCCGTTGCGCTCTTGATCAGGACCCGCAGCACTTTCACAGGCCCTGCTTGATGCGCTCGATGAAGGCGGCGACCAGGTAGAAGGCCTCCCGGATGCTGCAGACCTCGTAGAGAATCGGCTGGTAGGTCGTGATCGGGTTCTCAGTCTGTCGCGCCTCGTCCGGGTCAAAGCGACGAATGTCGGGTTTCTCCTGCACCGCATGGGCCAGCTCGCCGGGGCTCGAGAGCAGCCCGGCGCCGTAGGCTCTCAGCTCCCGATCCTGCCGGATCACGCCGAACTCGATGGTGTACCAGTAGAGTCTTCCGAACTGGACGATCTGCTCGTCGCTGGCGCCCAGTGAACCCTCGCCGATCTTCTGCATCAGGTCGGCGTACTCCGGAATGGCCAGCATGGGGACATGGCCGAGCAGCTCGTGGCAGACGTCGGGCTCAGGAGTGTAGTGGGGAGTGCTGTGGTGGCGGATGTAGGCTGTGGAGGGAAAGATCCGCCGGGAAAGGGAGGCGAGGAAATCTCGGCTCTCCACCAGCCCCGCCACCGGCTGGATCCGGAAGCCTGTCTTACTTTTCAGATAGTCATCGATCTCGGCGAGCTGGGGGATGCGGTCGGGAGAAAAGCCGATGTTGTCGAAAACCTCGTTGTATTCCCGGCAGGCGTGGGTGGGATACAGGCTGGTAAGTCCCTCGTAGACCTGCTGCCAGGTGCGATTCTCGGATTCCGTGTATTCGATCTGCGGCGGGACCTGCCCGGACTGATGATCGAGGGCCTGGCGGGCGATCTCGTCCCGCCGCTGCCGGTAATCCGGGTCGTTGAATCCGGGATGGTCAGCTTCCAGCTCGATGATTCCGGTGCGCATCCATTTCTCCTCGGGTCGCCAGAGCCCACCGGAATATACAGCAGCCGCCGCCAATGCGGTGCAGAGGGACAGGGCGTTCCCGGGCAGGCCGGCGGCCGGATGACTCGAGCAGCCGGCGCCGCCCACGCGCAGCCAGAGACCGCGCGCCCTCGGTCTCGAGCTGGGCCTGCATCTCGAAAAGGCAAGGCAGCGTCAGCAGCCGCGGCTCTTCGTCACAATGGCGGATCAGATGTCCTGGAACCTTGAGAAAAAGAAGCTCGCTCCGTCCGAACAGCGGCGTATGTTTCTGGATGTCCGTCTGAAGAGCGACATCGCGACGAGGTTCGCCGGCAAGCGCGAACCGGGGAGGAGAAGTCGATGAGAAAGCTCTATTCCGGTATCAGGGTCATTTGTCTAACAGCGCTGGGGGGGGGAATAAGTCTCCTCGGTTTCCTTCCGGCGCAATCTGCCATCACC
Organism: Myxococcota bacterium; assembly: GCA_024278455.1. Classification (GTDB taxonomy): domain Bacteria; phylum Myxococcota_A; class UBA796; order JAJRTE01; family JAJRTE01; genus JAJRTE01. Next base: position 1,999 of record JAJRTE010000121.1, on the reverse strand, counting down.
CAGCGTGACCGAGAGCCGGTCGTGATCTCGGCTGACTGGTTTCCCGCTTTCCAGGGGGTCGCGGTCGACCGGATCGTGCTGTATATCAGCGCCGGCTCGAGTGGGCCCTGGCAGGAGATCATCAGCCAGGTCGACGAGCGGTTCGCCGAGAATCTCGCGGGCCACCACTCCAAGGGCTGCCGCCCCGTCGGCATCGACCCGTGTGAACGAACCTACGTTCTCAGTGGCACCGAGGGATCCCCGGGAGTCGGCCTGGACGACGACGACGAGGTCGTCTTCATGGCCAGGGATGCCAGCAGTGCGAATGTCTGCAGGAACGTGTGGGTCGGACAGGCTGGCACGGACACGATGTCGACCCGCTACCGGATCACGGTGCACGACCCGGTTAGCGGCGAGAGCGGGGTGGTCTATGCCTACGCGCACCTTTCGGCTCATCAGCAGGCGGCCGGTGACTACGTTTCGTGGACGCAGACCCCGAGTGATTCCCGGTGCGTGAACCCCGGGACAGGCGATCCGGCCTGCGGGTGGCTCCGATCGACCGACGAGACCACCATTCCGAGGTTCAACATTCTTCACACCGGGAACTGGTCGACCGATGTCCTGTGCGTCAAGCCGCTCGCGAATGACGGCAATTGTGACGCCACCGACAGGAACATGATCGACAAGGGGAAGCTGCGCGCGGTGCCGTTTGTCGGGCAGGAGAAGAGCGAACTCGACTGCGATCAGAACGTGTGCCGGGCTCTCCCACGATCCCGAGTGGGAGGAGTTCGACTTCGCCACCCTCGTCCGCACGTTGATCCCATTGGGCGCGGATGCCAAGGAATGTCCGTCTGGGGAGCCCGGCTGCGATCCCTCCGAGATGAAGTACCATTCCGACGAGGGCGTTCTCTATGCGAGGCACCATGACGAGCCCCTCGTCATCGGGATCGAGCAGGAGGGGTACGGCGAGGCAGGTTGTGGTGGAGGCGGGGTGATCCCTTGCCCACCCACCCTCGACGTATTGCTCGACGACGGGGGCTACTCGACTTCGTCGTCCGTGACGGGGGATGACTGCGAGCCTGGGATCGTCGGGACACGACTCTACCGGGGGCTGGCACCCGGCAGTTATGTTTTCCTGGCTGACCTCGGGCAAAAGACCACGCACACAGATCTGGCGTTGGAAGCGGATCTGACGTATCACTACATCGCGCGGACGTACGACCACAACGGGAATCTCGGTCCTCCGAGCGCTTCGGTTGCCGTGCCTGTGGTCGATACATGGGCGCCATCGACGCCGACGAATGTCGTTGCAACTCCGGGTACCCAGAGCGTGGTCGTCTCGTGGGCCGAGCCGCAGGGTCAGGACACCTACCGCACCTTCGTCAACATGGCGACGACATCCGGCGGGCCTACTACCGGATCAACCCGGGAGGGGCGAACCCCTCGCAGACGTCCCATGTCGCACAGAACCTCGATCCGAACCAGACCTACTACTTCGTGGTCACGGCTGAAGACCGTGCCGGAAACGAGTCGCTCTGGTCCGCGGAGGTCTCTGCGAGCCCGCTGCCATGAACGTGAAATGGACGAGGATCGGTCAACGGCGGACAGGCGTGGCGAGATCGCTGTTGTCCGGAGCACTCTTCGTTCTTCTCGGTGCAGGACTCAGCTTCGCCCAGACGGGACCTTGCGCTGATCTCGACAACGACGGTTTTGTTGCGGGGGCGGGATGCGAGCAGAGTGAGGACTGTAACGACCAGGACCGTGACGTGCATCCCGGGGCCATGGAGCACTGTAACGGTCACGACGACGACTGCGATGGCAGTCTCGACGAAGGGTGCCGGCGCGAGTGTGCCGACTTCGAACTCGTCGATCAGGTGTTGTTGATCGCTGATGCTGAAACCCCGCGGATTGCTGCTGCGCCCAGGGGATGGGTGGTTGACTTGCGGAACGGTTCGACGGAGGCTCCCAGGCAGGCGACCCGTCTGAGCGTGACCGGTGAGAGTTTGGTCCCGTGGGTCGT
>JAJRTE010000120.1 GCA_024278455.1 Myxococcota bacterium | reverse complement strand
TGCCGCCGGTGACCTCGAGCTGGACGAGTACGGCGGCTGGACCGGGCTCACGTTTCCGGCATCCGGGTTTTTCAGGGTGGAGGAGAAGGATGGCTGGTGGTGGTTCGTCACCCCGGAAGGAAACGCCTTTTTTTCCACCGGCATGAACCACATTTCCGCCGCGGGGGACTATGCCCCGGATCTCGGGTACAGCCCGTACCAGGAGAACGTGCTGGCGACCTACGGGAGCGAGGAAGCGTGGGCCGAGGTGGTGTACGAGCGGCTGACGGCCTGGCATTTCAACACCATCGGCGCCTGGAGCCAGTCCTACTGGAACGACCGGATACCCTGGACGATGATCCTCTACATATCGGACTACGACTGGGAAGACGGGACGGTCCCGGACTACTTCGCCCCGGAGTGGCCGGAGCGGGCGGATGCGGTGGCGGCGTCCAAGTGTGCTCCCAACAAGGACGATCCCTACCTGGTGGGCTACTTCCTGGACAACGAGCAACGGTGGAGCGTCGACTGGCGGTCCTTGCTGTCTCTCTTCGATACCTACATGACCTTCGCGCCCGACGCCCCGGGCAAAATCGCGCTCGTGGACACGTTGCGCCGGCTGCACCTCGACAGCATCGAATCCCTCAACCGGGCCTGGGGGACCGACCTGGAGAGTTTCGACGAGATCCTCGAGATGACGAAGCTGGGGGAGGGCGCCGATTCCCTGGTCGCACACCGTGACAAGTCGGTGTTCACCTCCCTCGTCGCCGACCAGTACTTCCGGATCGCCACCATGGCCGTGAGGCGCCATGATCCCAATCACCTCGTCCTGGGCAGCCGTTTTACACCCTACACGCTCCCCAAGGCGGTCGTGGAGGCGTCGGCACCCTATCTCGACGTGATTTCCATCAACTACTATGAACTGTTGGGGCCCCTGGAGGACATTGTCGACCTGGGTATCCCCAATTCGGCCTCCATCGCCGACTGGTGCCTCGAGTACAACGAACTGACCGGGCTGCCCATCATGTTCACCGAGTTCTCCTACCGCGCCGACGACAGCGGCCTTCCCAACACCTGGCCCCCGCACAACACCATTCCCACCTACTCGACCCAGGAGCAGAGGGCCAAGGCGTTCGCCTCATACGCCTACCGCTCCGTCATGGCTCCCTACGTGGTGGGGTATCATTGGTTCGAATACGCCGACGAGCCGGCCGAAGGACGATTCGACGGCGAGAACTCCAATTTCGGTGTGGTCGATATCGAGGACCAGCCCTACGAGGTGCTGGTGGACCAGATGACCACCACCAACCTCTGGCCCTACACGCTCCGCGCGGACACGGCAGGTTTCGAAGATGGCTCGGATCGAGACCTCCATCCGTGACAGGACAGGACCACGGCGATGACCAGACCATCTGGCATGGCGAGTGGAAGCTCCAGGTCTACTGGAGGGCGACAGGCGATTTCGCCGTTTCGATGGGATGTCGTCGAAGCACGAGCGCCCGTCGTCCCTGCCCCGGCGGGCACTGCCCGCCCTTGCCGTCCTCGTCACGGCTCGCCGCATGCCATGAGCCGGAGGCTCCGCCCGGGTTCCAACCCTTCGGCTTCGCCGGGGGCCTGTACGACCCGTTGACGGGGCTTGTGCGCTTCGGCGGGAGGGACCATGATCCCGAAGTCGGGCGCTCGGCCTTCCGCGACCATCAACCTCGCGAAGAAGCAACGGTGCGTTCATCGCGCGCTTCTCGTCCTGTGGACCCGCAACAGGAGCGCCGGAACCGCTTCCAGGCTATCATGTCCCCCTACGACTCATGATGTGCCCCCAGGCGCCGATGTTCGACCGCGACCCGCGTTCTTGCAGGAGGATATGATGAAGTGCTCGAGATGGCTCGCGTGGGACTGGTTCATGACGCTGACCCTGGTCATTCCGTTGTTGGGGTGTCCCGATACATCGGACGATGATGACGCGACGAGTCCCCAACCTCCGACGGTCGTCCCGGAATCCCCCGTCCCGGCATCCCCCGTCCCGGAAACGCCGACCCCACCGGGCATTGCGGCCACTCAGACACCGGCAGCGCCGTTGTCAACACCCACACCAACGGCCGCGCCGGCGACCCCAACGCCGCTCGCGGCAACGCCGGCGCCTCGCACACCCACACCGTTCCCCGCAACTCCAGCACCGCCAACGCCTACCGTGGTCCCGGCCACCCCGACACCCGCGCCGCCAACGCCTACCGTGGTTCCGGCCACCCCGACACCCGCGCCGCCAACGCCTACCGTGGTCCCGGCCACCCCGACACCCGCGCCGCCGACACCGACGCCGATCCCACCGTCGCCGACACCTCGAGTCGACCTGGACGGGGATGGTTTCACCCTCGATATCGACTGTGACGACAACGACCCCGCCGTCAACCCGGACGCCCTGGAGGTGTGCAACGGCATCGACGACGATTGCGACACCGAGACCGACGAGGATGTCACCACGACCTTCTTCATTGACGCCGACGGGGACGGCTTCGGCGTCGAGGGCGCTTCCGGGCCCGACCAGACGATCGAGGCATGCGAGCTTCCGGACGGGTACGCGGACAACACCCTCGACTGTGACGACACCGATCTCTCCGTCAACCCCAACGCCCTGGAGGTGTGCAACGGCATCGACGACGATTGCGACACCGAGACCGACGAGGATGTGCTTGGCACGTTCTACCCGGACGCGGACGGAGATGGCTACGGCGACTCGAGCGCGCCTGTGCAGGCTTGCGAGCCGGATGGCGCAGAAATAGCTGTCGGCGGAGATTGCGACGATGCCGATCCGGCCATCCATCCGGGTGCCGAGGAGTTGTGCGACAACGACATCGACGACGACTGCGACGGGGTGGCGGGAACGTACCTGTTGTACGCGTTCCAGGTGGAGGTGGCCGACAACACCGGTACCGATCAGGCGGGGCTTCCGGTGCGTCTGGTCCTCGAGGACCCCACACTCACGGCGGCCCTGGCGGCGTCACCCGAGAGCCTGCGTGTCTACGGGTCCGCGACCGGAGATCCCTACGCCGAACCTTACGCGGGGCTGGCGTTCCACCGGGAATCCGTCACGTCCTCCCAGTCCATCATCTGGCTGTTGACCGACCTGCCGGCCGGCGGGACATCCGCCTACCATTTCTATTTCGGAAACCCGGAGGCACCGGACGTGGACGACCCCGACGCGGTGTTCGCCTGGTTCGACGACTTCTCGGATGGTGTGGACGGCTGGACGCAGGACAGTGACTGGAGTGGGGAGCGGGCACTGGATGTCTCGCACACCTATTTCCAATCCGCGCCGTACAGCATGTGGAACTACATGGTTCCTCCCGGAGGAACCTGTGAGGGCGCCCACTGGGCTTACGCGACCCACTCCTTTGGGCTGGACAGCGCCGACCTCTACACGCTGGCGTTCTACACACGCTCGTCCATGTGCAGCGGCTGCACCATGTATTCGCGCGTCTATCTCGACGGAGCGCAGATCCACAACGCTTACGACCCGGGACCGGACCTGCACTATGTGTCCTACCAGCTCGAGATTGATGCCGGGGTCCACGACCTCTCCGCGGGCATCTACACCACCCAGATGTGCTCCGGCACCTTCCAGGCCTTTCACGACGACTTCATGCTCGCTCGATCGGTGACGCCCGCGCCATCGTGGGTCCAGCTCGATCCACCGCCGCCGGCGTGCCGGTAGGGAAGACCGCGCGAGGTGTGATGTCAGCGAGTCTGCCAGGTTCTCTCGCCATATTCTTATTTTCGATCGGTACGAGAACCAAGGTCCTCTTTGCGATGGGAGCGACGAATCGAAATGACACGTACTCTCTCCCCACGGCAGGTGATGACTGTATCGCAAGTCGAACGTCAAGGCGGCAAGAAAGCTTGTCTGGAGCGACTCGTGACTCGTGACTCGTGACTCGCGACTCGTGACTCGTGACTTCCGATACGATTGACTCGAGGTGGAAGCGCCTTATCTTATGGTCCATGTGCACCTCCCCGGTTTCCAGGCGACTGGCCCGTGTCGCCGCCTATCGTCCCGAAGAACGCCGCATCGAGGCTCCCGTGCGCCTGGCGTCGGTTGCCGCGGTGTTGCGCGAGCGACCAGGGGGCGACGATGAACTGCTCTTCATCAAGCGAGCGGTGCACCCGCTGGATCCGTGGTCCGGGCAGATGGCTTTTCCCGGCGGGCGGATGGAGCCTGGGGACGGCTCGGCCTTCCATACCGTGATCCGGGAGACCCTCGAGGAGGTAGGGATCGACCTCGAGCGGGACGCACGTCTCGTGGGCCGTCTCGACGATGTCCAGGCCATGGCTCGAGGCCGCACCGTGCCCCTGGTCATCCGTCCGTTCGTGTTCTGTCTCACCGGTCCTGCTAGGATTCGTCCGAACGAGGAGGTGGACGACGTGGGCTGGATCCCGGTTCCGTGGCTCCTCTCCGGGCAGGGAAGGGGAACCATGGACTACGACTGGCATGGCGTCACGGTGCAACTGCCTTGCGTCCGCTACCAGGGCTACCTCGTCTGGGGACTCACCTACCGCATGTTGTCGAGTCTGCTCGACCTGCTTGACCTCTCGTCCGGTCCTGCCGGGACGAACCAGGAGTCTGTACCATGACCGATGAAGCAGACGGAGCGGCCGGGACGACGCGCGCCGAGGGGCGGACGTGGGGCGAAGCTTGTGGTCGCGTCTGCTGTTGGAACTGCTTGGCGAACGGGGGACCCTCGGCTATCCTTCGAAACCAGGGTAGCCGAACGCGGGACTTGAGGCGGGTATTCGCCACGGAACCAGGAGGAGCGTGCTCATGCGGCGACTGGAAGCTGTTGTTGCGGTGCTGCTGATGGGGGTTGTACCCGCATCGGCGCAGGCGTTCGAGTTCGAGACCGTGATGGTGGAGATGCGGGACGGGATTCACCTGGCCACGGACGTGTTCCGTCCTTCGCAACCAGGGCAGTACCCGACGATCCTGATACGGACCACTTACGGCCGGGACATGATCCCCGACCTGGCCGCCGAGAAGATTTGCGACAAGTTGAAGTTCGCCCTGGTCTGCCAGGATACTCGAGGAAGGTACGACTCCGAGGGCGTGGACGACGTTTTCCTCTCCGACGGGTGGGGCGATCGTCAGGACGGGTACGATACGGTCCAGTGGGTGGTCGAGCAATCGTGGTCGGACGGCAAGGTCGGGCTTTTCGGAGCGTCTGCCCTGGGTATCACGAGCTTTCTCGCCATGGGCTCGCTCCATCCGGCCATCCAGGCGGCTCATGTCGGAATCGCGCCCTGGATCTTCTACGATGTCGTGTACCAGGACGGCTGCTATCGCGACGGCCTGGTGACCGATTGGCTCGAGGACCAGGATGCCCTGTACATGCTCGACACCTACGAGGAGCACCCGACCTACGACGACCTTTGGGCCAGCCTGGACATGCGGACTCGAGCGGACCTGATCGACGTCCCGGTATATCTCTGGGGCGGATGGTACGACGTGTTTACCGGCGGCCCTCTCGAGGCCCGGGTGGACCTGGACGATCCCAAGGTGTCCGACGACGCGCCCCAGAGGCTCCTGATGGGCCCCTGGACCCATACGGAGATGGGCGCCATCGGCCCGGTGCAGGGCGAACTGGTCTACCCCATCGACTCGGTCATCCCGTTGTACGACGCCAACCCCATCTCGTGGTTCCAGCGGTTCCTCAAGGGGCAGCCGCGGTCGACGTTCGACGAGGGCTGGCCTGTCCGGTTCTACCTCATGGGTGACGTGGACGACCCGCACAGCGCCGGAAACCGGTGGCTCATCGCTCGGACTTGGCCGATCCCGGCTCGAGACCGGTTGTTGTACCTCGACTACACCGGCGGATTGACGTGGACCGCGGACACCACGACCCACCCGCCTCGGACTTTCGTGTACGACCCGAGCGACCCGAGTCCGACCATCGGGGGTGGGGAACTCACCCTGGACCAGGGCCCCTACGACCAGCGGCCCCTGCTGGAACGGCCCGACGTGCTCGTGTTCGAAACCCAGGTCCTCGACGAACCGGTCACCGTGGTCGGCAAGGTCACCGCAACGCTGTTCGTCGCCAGTGACGCGCCGGATACCGATTTCACCATCCGCCTCGCCGACGTCTATCCCGACGGGCGTGCGATGCTGGTCACCGACGGCATCGCCAAGATACGGTACCGCAACTCGTTCGAGGAGCCCGACTTTCTCTCCCCGGGCGAAATCGTGCCTCTCCAGGTCGACGTGGGGAGCACCGCCATCGCCTTCGACCGGGGTCACCGGATCATGGTGCTCGTGTCGTCGTCCAACGCGCGGCGGTTCATCCCTTCGAAGAACAATGCCGACGACATCTGGGGAGACGAGCCGGCCCAGGTGGCGACCAACGCGGTCTACATGGACCGGATCTATCCCTCCTTCCTCGTGCTTCCGGAACCCGAACCCGGCGAGACCAAGCAGCTCGAGACCACCGATTGGCGGCCATCTCCCGGCCAGGTGGACCGCGTCGAGCGCAGGTCGGCTCGAGGCCTTCCCCTTTCCTCCGGGGACATGGATGTCGTGGCCTACGAGGCCGGGCGCATGCTCATGGAAACCATGTTGGCACGGGTCGCCGGCAGGTGACCGCATGCCGTCGTCCTCCTCCTCGAGGCGGATCGCCCTGACATGGAGGCCATGTTGGCACGGGTCGCCGGCAGGTGACCGCAGGACGCGACCGGGCGCCGGCGTGACCGGGCGCCGACGTGACCGGATCGGGGATCGAGCCGTCGTTCAGCGCGCGAGTGCCGCATTCACACCGGGGCGCTGCCGCTGTCTTTCCGGCCTAACACGCACGTAGCGAGCCGAGGCTATCTCCCGCTCCTTCCTCTTGGCCACTTCTCGAGCCAACCTCTCGAGGTGCCGGATACTCACCTGGGGCTGTGCGTAGAACTGGTAGAACGCCTCGCTCACGCGCCGCACGCGGCGGCACAGATCCTTGGCGATGTTCTCGATGAGTTTGAAAGCAAAGGTGTCCCCCCGGTCGAAGCAGGCATCGAACCGGCGTTTCGTGCCCACGAGCAGGAGTATTGTCTCGTCGCTGACGCAGGTCGCTTCTCGAGGTTGGCCGTCCAGGAGGCAGAGGTGGCCGATCGCCTCCGGAGGGGAAAGGGTGGCCACTCGTCGCGGTCCATCTACTCCGGTCCCACGGAAAACGCCGACGCTACCCTCGCGGAGAAAGTAGAACACCGTTCCAGGATCACCCTCACGGATGATCTTCGTTCGCGCCGGAAACCGCTGTGGCTCGAGGAGTTCCGCGAAGGCGGCCAACTCGGCCCGGGTCATGCCCTCGCACAACGGGAGCGTTTCCAGGAAGTGGGTGACGGGTGCAGACATCATCGAGCCTCCTGTCGTCGCAACCTGGCCGCGCGGCGCCGCAGGTACGCAATCGACCCTTCGGGGTCTTCCTGCAACACCCGCATTCTCTCGTTGATATCGCGCAACCTGGCCGTCAGCATCGAGGACAGCACACGAATGAACTTGAACGCCGACGGGCGGAGGTTGGCTCGAAGCGTGTTGAACTGCTCGCGATCCACCCGGTACAGCGTGCACGGGGACACCGCCACCGCACGGCAGCTCCGGGGCTTGCCCTCGAGAAAGCTCAGCGCGCCGATGGCGTCGCCGGTCTCCAACGTGGACACCACTTCCGTGGAGCCGTCGGGTAGCACGTGGAGCAGCCGGACCATCCCCTTGTCGATCAGGAACAGCGCGCCCGGTGGGTCGCCCGCGTCGCAGACGATCTTCCCCGGTGGGTAGTGTACCATCGAGCAGGTCCGGATGATGTCCATCAGTTCATCGTCGTCAAGGGCGGCGAAGACCCCTATGTGGCTGACGCTCTGTCTCAACCCGTTCATGGCGCAATCCGTCTTCGTGAAAACCGCCTGATCCCCGGGTGTCATCATGGCCCATGACTCGCCCTTGTGGCCGGCCGGCCCGACGGCACCGCTACCCTTCTCTACGTCTGCAACCCGGTTCGGGCTTAGGCAAAATGTGCGTTCGCCGCGAAACGCTTGACGTTCGGAGCAACGGTGCTACATTGCCGGATAAGAATATAGTGATAAACAGGAACCCTTGTGCACCAAGCCTGGAGGAAGACCATGCCCATGTATGAATACCAGTGTGCCGATTGCGGCGAGACCTTCGAACGCCTCGTGCGCATTTCCGAGGCGGACCGGAAGCAGCAGTGCCCCCGGTGCAAGAGCAAGGAAACGAGCCGAATCGTTTCGCTTTTCGCGACCAGCGGGGTGACGCGGCCGGCGACGACCGTGACGAGCAGCGGCTGCGGGACCCACGGCGGGTTTTCGTGAGCCTGACGAAGCGCCCGGCCGGCGGCCGGGCCCCCTGTTGTCCATCGATGGGTTTTCCTCCCACCTTCGCAACCCGGTAGGGAGGTAGGCAACCAGGGAGCATGACCTGGTAAGTGGCGAACCCCGAACCCGTCTACTACGGCCCTTTCAAGGAGACCGTACCCGTCGGCACGGATCTGACCTCCCAGGCCCTCTGGGAGGTGTTCTACTATCCTTGATTGCCCCAGCGTGACCCGCTGACAGCCCCCGTCACCCTGCTCTACCTGCGCCAGCCCCAAACAACCAGAAAACACTTGACACGGCAACAACCAAGCTACATTTCTCGAGCGGAGGATGCTCCCATGTACGGAGCCGGAACCCGATGGGCGGTGGTGGTCGCGGCCCTGCTGCTGCTGCGTTGTCAGGGAGATGAAGATGACCAGGCCTTATCCCCGGACCCGGGGGACGCCAACGGTGCGGCGTTGGCCCTGGCGGTGGAGGGCAAGGTGTTCGCCGCTGTGCCCGAGGTGGCGGCGGAAACCACGGACGGCGGGGGCACGCGGCCGACCCCGGAGCCGACCCCGACCCCGGCGGTCCCGTCGCAGGTGACCCTGGCGATCTTCTCCAACTGCCAGAACGGGGAGGCCTGCCTCTCCTACGGTGTGTACGAGCCGGACACCGGGAGGAAGGAGTTCGTCTCCGCCACGTGCGCGCTGGATACCAAGGCGGAAGGGTTCGAGGGAAGGTGCTACACGTTCAGCGAATTCACCTGGAGCGACTTCTGTGAGGTCGCGATATTCGTAGGGGAGGAGCCGACTACTGTGAAGATTCAACTGGAAGGCCAGGATTGGGTGAAGTTTGCGGAGGTGCCCTACGCCGTGGAGGGCGACTCGGACTGCGTCGAGTTCGAGCATGCCCCATCACCGCCGCCGATTCTGGAGTAGGAGTGACAGCCATGGACGGCACGAAGGTGTGGTGTTTGGTGGTGTTCGGCTATTTGTGCCTGAGCTGCGACCCGCCCCCCGAAAGTGTTCCAACGAGCGAACTACCGGACTGGGAGTTGAGCACAGTCTGGGGCGCCCTGTGGTACTACTATGTCGACGAGCTTGGCTATGCTGTATCACTCACGACTCGAGTGCATCCTGGCGACACAGTGGCCACGTGTGGTCTCAAGCGATACTACTCCTCCGGGGATTCCTACTATAACGAGTACGATCTCGACGTGGAGACCTTCGTCTACGACGCCCAGGGCTTCTACCTCGTCCTCTCGTCTGACGACCTTTCCTTCGAAGTGGACGCCAGCTACCTCCCACCCGATCCGGACGACCCCTACTTCCTCTCGACTGAAGGCGAGATGATCATGCGTTACGGCCCCTTCAAGGAGACCGTGCCGGTGGGTACCGACCCGACCTCCGAGGCCCTTTGGGACATCTCCTACTCCTACCCGTGACCGTTCCAGCGTGACCCGCTGACAGCCCCCGTCACCCGGCTCTACCTGCGCCAGCCCCAAACAACCAGAAAACACTTGACACGGCAACAACCAAGCTACTCTTCTCGAGCGGAGGATGCTCCCATGTCACCCCTCCCCGCACGACGACTACCGCCTACGGCAAGTCGTGCCATGATGGGCGTCGAGGGGGCGTACATCATGCCAAGGAGACGAGGACGGAGCGGAAAAGGGCTGGGCTGAACCTCTTCCCCCTCCTCTCTCCTCTCTCCTCCCTCCTCCCTCCTCTCTTCCCTCTTCCCTCTTCCCCTCCTCCCTCCTCCCTCCTCCCTCCTCCCTCCTCTCTCCTCCCTCCTCACTCCTCACTCCTCACTCCTCTCTTCCCCTCCTCTCTCCTGAGCAGTCCCGGTAGCCGTGTTGTCCCAGTACAGCAGGGGATAGAGCAGGTCCTCCACCATTTCCGCTGTCTCGGGGTTGTCCGGTTCACGATGGGCGACGACCTTGAGCACATAGTCGCGAATGACATCCCCAGCGGCCTGCAAGGCCTCTTGGAGCGAGGGTGACGTGGGTCGGCTCGACGGTTCGGTGATTCCCAGCACCTCCCCGTAGGCCGCATGCGCGTCGCGCAAGGCATCCAGGAACACCTCGCCGCCCAACCGTTCGATCGTCGCCTCGTATCCTTCCCGCACAAGGGCCTCGAGGCGCAGCTCGGATTGGGTCCATTGTTCCTCGTAGCCGAGCAGCAGGAACGACAGGCCCTCGTCGAACAGGAGTCGGTGCAGGCTCACGGCGTCGTCGTATCCGGCGACCCCTTTTTGCGCCAGCCTGACATAGCCCTCGAGCCAGCTCCTGAGAGCGCTCCAGCATGCATCCTCCATCTGGTCTGCCGACCGGGCCGCTTCCGGGTCCGCCGGCACTTCCGGCCCAAGAGCATCGTTGAGCACCTCCCGGGCGGCGTCGAGCCTCTTCTTGGCGCGTGTGATGAGATCCGGAAGCCCTTGTGGCGTGGCGAGCCATTGGTCTGCCCGTGCGGATAGTTCGGAGCACAGGGCGGAACATCTGTTTCCCGTCATCGTCGGGAGCCGAACCATGGTCTCGGCACGGTATTCTCTTGTCGCGTTCATTTGTCGTCGCACCTCCAAGGCAAGATGTTGGCGACGGGCGAACCGGCGTCCCACGGGACCGGTATGCGCCCACATCGCGAGGATCGCGGCGGCATTCTACCAGAGACATCGCCCGAGCTGCAACCAGGACGATATCCCATGCCATGTTTCGTTATTCTCGACAGGGATAGGCAGGCGTTGGTGCACGACATGGCCTGTCGCCCCGGTGTGGTCTCGAGCCTGGAGCGACGACACGGCATGGCGTCCGGGAGTGGTCTCGAGCCCGGAGTGACGACATGGCATGGCGTCCGGGAGTGGTCTCGAGCCCGGAGCGACGACACGGCATGGCGTCCGGGAGTGGTCTCGAGCCGGTGGCGACGGCATGGCATGTCGCCCCGGTGTGGTTTCGAGCCCGGAGCGACGACATGGCATCGCGTTCGGGAGTGGTCTCGAGCGCGGAGCGACGACATGGCATCTCGTCCGGGAGTGGTCTCGATCCCGGGGCGACCACATGGCATCGCGTCCGGGAGTGGTCTCGATCCCGGGGCGACGACACGGCATGGCGTCCGGGAGTGGTCTCGAGCCCGGGGCGACGACATGGCATCTCGTCAGGGAGTGGTCTTGGGTAGGGCGGGCCACCGCGCCCGCCTTGTGTTGCCGTTGCCGAATGTCGCGATATTGGCATACAATACGCACGACTCGATGGGCGCGGGCCTGGCGCCGCGAACCGCAACAACCCGGAGTGGGGGTGTATGGCAATGAGCAAGCAATCTAACGGAGGTTGGAAGCTTTTCAAGACCGAGGACTACTGGGCCATCTGGTTGGGCATGCTGATCATCGGGCTGTCGATGGTGGGCTTTTGGGCGGGAGCGTCGATCAAGGGGTGGGCGGTGACTCCCGGCACGTGGAGCGACCTTGGCGGACTGGGGCGTGATCTTGGGAAGCACATCGGGGCCTACGTGCTGATCTACCTCGGGTTCGGCGTCGTTTTCGCGTTCAGCATGCGGGTGATGGGTCGCGACGTGAAGGCGTTTCTCGCCGGGTACACCCTCTTGTTTCTGGGCTCCCTGGTGATCTTCTACCTTGCCGGCTGGAAAGTGATGAAGCGGCTCGACCTGGGAGCGCCGTTGCTGGCCCTGATCATCGGGTTGATAGTCGGGAACATCAAGGCCGTGCCTGAGTGGTTCAAGACGTCGCTTCGGACCGAGTACTATATCAAGACCGGGATCGTGCTTCTGGGCGCGACGCTGCCGCTGACGCTGATAGCAGAGGCGGGGCCGGTGGCTTTCGTGCAGGCGACCATCGTGTCGCTGTGTACGTGGCTGACGATCTATTTCGTCGCCACCCGGTTGTTCGACCTGGATCCCCGTTTCGCGGCGGTACTCGGGACCGGTGGCGCGGTGTGCGGTGTCTCCGGCTCCATCGCGGTCGGCGGGGCGGTGCGGGCGGACAAGGACCACATTGCGGTTGGGATCGCCGTGGTGTCGGTGTGGGCCATCGTGATGATCTTCACGCTGGCGTTCTTGACCAAGGTGATGATTCCCGAGGGTGGCGCCGCGCCGGTGGCCTGGTACCACATCACGCCCGGTGAGGCTGGCGCCTGGGTCGGCACGTCCGAGTACGCCGATGCCGCCGGTTTCGCCGTGGTCGCGGAACTGGCCGCCGACCACGGCGACGCTCCGATCCATGCATTCACCCTCATGAAGGTTATCGGGCGGGACATCTGGATAGGCATCTGGGCCTTCGTCCTGTCCATCGTGTCGGTGGTGTACTGGGAGAAGAAGGGAGAGGCCGGCGACGGGCCGGCGGGTCGCGTGGGCGTCTCGGTCATCTGGGCGCGCTTCCCCAAGTTCGTGCTGGGGTTCTTTGCCGCGTCGATCATCATGAGTCTCGTCGCCGCCAACGCCCCTGCCGATCACCGGGGCGTGGCGCCGGTTGCCGGGACCTTCAAGTCCAAGGCAGTCAAGCAGGACTATGCCGCCGATTTCTCGAGCTACCAGCCTCCTGCATCGCTGGCATCGAGATTCCGCTACGACGCGGGAAAGGGCGTCATCGTGTTCGAGGGCAAGATGACCCTCGAGGAACTCCGCCAGCTCTCGGCCGGTGCCACGGTTGACCAGCAGTGGGCGCTCAAGCAGCTCCGGCACCAGTCTGACTGGTTCTCGAGCGAACTCAAGGCCAAGGCGATCACGCCCATCAAGAAGCTCCGGTCGTGGGCGTTCGTCCTCTGCTTCCTGTGTATCGGCCTGTCCACGCGGTTCAAGGAACTGGCCACGTTCGGCCTCAAGCCCTTCTACGCCTTCACCGTCGGGGTGCTGGTCAACGTGCCGCTGGGGTACATCTTGACCACACAGGTGTTCGTCGACTACTGGCGGGCCATCCGATGACCTGGCGCGGGACGGGAGCCCTGCCCAAAGCCGCGACCCCTACGCGGCGTTCTCTGCTCGAGCGTCCATCCGTCCAGCGCGGTGTCGAGTCTGGCGTCGAGAGGATTTGCCGGGAATGCAGGCACTTCGTTGATGACCCGGTCGCACTCGAGCGCCTCCTCCCAGGCCTGCTCGCCCTGAGTTCCGCCCAGGGAGACACTCGAGGCGACCAGGGCGTCTGCCAGGCACACGACCGCTTCTTGCTGCCGACCATGACATGCCGCCGGTTTGAACGGCGTTAGTAGCGAGCGACGCCGGTGCGAGTAGCGAGGGCGTCTCGCTCTCGTCAGCTCCGCGACCGCCCTCTTCTCCGGAACGGGAAGAGCGCGGCAGCCATGACGATGAGACCCGTGGCGTCATGGGAGCCGGAAGGCGCGCCGGTCCGGCAGTTGCAGCCTCCCCCTTCTTCCACGAACGGCGTGGGGCTGGTGTCGGCCGGCGTCTCGCCGCCCGGGTAGTCGGCCGGGGTGGGAGTGAGATCGGCGGGAGTTTGTTCAGGGGGCGTCTCTTCCCCCGGGGTCGGGGTCGGTTCCGGCGTGGGCGAGGTCTCGAGGCACCCTGCCGTTCCCGGATAGACGTTGGGGTCGGCGTCGTCGCAGTCCCCGTCGGCTTCGCTGAACCCGTCCCCGTCGTCGTCTGTCGTGGGAAGACCTTCATCCACGTTCCCATCGCAGTTGTTGTCGAGGTCGTCGTCGATCTCGAGTGCGCCGGGGTGGATGTCCGGGTTTGCGTCGTTGCAATCGCCCTGCTCTTCGGTGTAGCCGTCCCCGTCGTCGTCGTAGCTATCGGTGCCATCGTCGATGACGCCGTTGCAGTCGTTGTCCACGCCGTCGGGCAGCTCGAGCGCGCCGGGGTGGATGTCCGGGTTGGCGTCGTCGCAATCATCGCCATCGGCCACGGTGGCGTCGAAGCCGTCTTCGTCAGCGTCGGTGAGGTCTGCGCCGGAGCAATCCTGGTCGACGCCGTCGTAGGGGATTTCGTCCTGGCCGGGGTAGATGGCGCTGTCGTCGTCGTTGCAGTCGGTGCCGCCGTCGATCTCGGTGGACGGGTAGCCATCTTCGTCGGCGTCGGTGAGGTCGCCATCGGAGCAGTCGTTGTCGATGCCGTCGTAGGGGATCTCGATGGTCCCGGGATGGACGGTGGCGTCGGTGTCGTTGCAGTCGGTGCCGCCTTCGACCTGGGTGGACGGGTAGCCATCTTCGTCGGCGTCGGTGAGGTCGCCATCGGAGCAGTCGTTGTCGATGCCGTCGTAGGGGATTTCGGTGGCGCCGGGGTGGACGTCGGGGTTGGCGTCGTCGCAGTCCCCGTCCGCTTCTGACAGGCCGTCGCCGTCGTCGTCGGTGGTGTCGAGGTTTTCGTCGATGTCGCCATCGCAGTCGTTGTCGAGGTCGTCGTCGATTTCGCTGGCGCCGGGATAGGTGAACGGGTTGGTGTCGTCGCAATCGGTACCTCCCTCGACCTGGGTGGCGTCGAAGCCGTCGCCGTCGGTGTCGGTGAGGTCTGCGCCGGAGCAGTCCTGGTCGACGCCGTCGTAGGGGATTTCCGCCTGGCCGGGATAGATGGCGCTGTCGGTGTCATCGCAGTCGGTGCCGCCTTCGACCTGTGTGGACGGGTAGCCATCTTCGTCGGCGTCGGTGAGGTCGTCGCCCGAGCAGTCTTCGTCGACGCCGTTGTAGGGCACGTCGGTGGCGCCGGGATGGATGTCCGGGTCGCTGTCGTTGCAATCCGCGGGGCGGCCCTCGAGGTCGCAGGCGAAGTAGGTGTCCAGGTCCTGGTCGAATCCCTCGTCGAAGTCTCCGTCGCAATCGTCGTCGATCCCGTTGCAGGTTTCGTCCGCGCCGGGATGGACCGATGGGTCGGCGTCGTCGCAGTCCGGGCCGGTGGTGGCGTCGCCGCAGGTAGTCACCGAGTCCCCGTCGAGGTCGAATCCCTCGTCGATCTCGTCGTTGCAGTCGTTGTCCTTGGCGTCGCAGGTTTCCTCCCTGCCTGGGAACACGTCCGGGTCGGCGTCGTTGCAGTCCGCCGGCGTGCTGCCGACCGCGCAGGAGACGGCGCCATCGGCGTCCTGGTCGAATCCCTCGTCGATGTTCCCGTCGCAATTGTCGTCGGCGCCGTTGCAGGATTCTTCGGCGTCGGGCCGGATGTCGGGGTCGAGGTCGTTGCAGTCGCCTTCTGCGAGTGTGAAGCCGTCTCCGTCGTCGTCCACCGGGTCGAGGTAGACGTCGTCGAACCCGATGCCGTCGGATGCGGTCAGGCCCTGGAACTCGAGCCGGTCCACGGGGATGGAGAAGCGGATGCCCCTGAAGAACCCGCCGGGGGTGTCCTCGCCAGGCACCACCAGGATGACGGTGTTGAGACGCTCGTCGTCGCGGTAGGCATCGACCTTGATGCTCTGGGTGGTGTCGAGGAAGTAGCCGGCGACCCACCGCTGCGGTTCGGTGAAGGTCCAGGTCCAGACCGCCGGGTGCGTGGCTTCGACCCGGGCCGCACGCTGGCCTCGAGACCGGCTGCCGTACACGTCGGAAGTGGCGGTGATGCCCCCGTCGCTGCTGAACAGGATTCCCACGTCCTGGTACTGGGTGGTGACCGCCTCGTTGTCGGCGAGGGTTTCGAAGTCGATGATCGCGAACCCCGGAACGCCGCCCGCGGTGCCGTCGGCTTCGAACAGTGCCGGGTCTGTGTAGGTGGTGACGGCATTATCGACGATGCCGTCGCAATCCTCGTCGATACCGTTGCCATCCACCTCCTGGGCGCCCGGATAGACGTCCGGGGAGGTGTCGTCGCAGTCGTCCCCGTGGTTTCCGGGAGCGGTGCCGTAGCCGTCGGCGTCCTCGTCGAGGGAGAGGAACTGGAGGTCATCGAATCCGATGCAATCTGTGCTGGTCGGGGAGGAGACGACCACTCGAGTGACCGGGTAGTTGAACCAGAAGCCGCGGAAGATGCCTCGAGCCGTGTCCTCGCCCTCGGCCTGGAAGCTGAAGGTGTTGACCAGGCCGCCGTCGGTGTAGGCCTCGAGGACCAGCCCGGCGTCGTCCACGTCCAGGAAGCGTGTCGCCAGGTAGTACTGGGAGCGTTCGAAGAACCAGGTGACGGCGGCGTGGTCCGTATCGCTGGGGAGGGCGGCGAGTGTGCCCATTGCCGGGGAGCCGCAAACGTCCGGGACGGCGGTCAGGGAGGCAGGGCCGCCGGCGCCCGCGGCGGAGAGGTAGACGCCGAGCCCCTCGTAGGCCGTCTCGACAGGCGCACCTTCCGTGAGATCCTCGAAGTCCAGTACGGTGAGGAAGGGGATGCCGGCGTCGTTCGCGCTCTGGGAGAACGCGGTCTCGCTCGAGAACACCTGGTAGGCGTTGTCGGCGATTCCGTCGCAGTCCTGGTCCTTGCCATCGACCTCCTCCAGCGCTCCCGGATGGACGGATGGGTCGGTATCGTCGCAGTCGTCTCCCCAGCGCCCGGTGCCGGGGCCGTATCCGTCCCCGTCCTGGTCGGTGCTGGTGAAAAGCAGGTTGTCGATCCCGATACCGTCGCCAGCTTCGCCCTGGATGACCAGCCGGGTGAAGGGCGAGTCGAACACGACGCCGCGGAAAACGCCACCGGGCGTGTCCTCCACGTTGATCCCTTCGAGCAGGGCGGTCTCCACGAGTCCGCCGGAATCGTAGGCCTGGAGGGTCAAGGTGGTGAAGATGTCCAGGTAGTAGGCGGCGACGGCTCGTTGGTCCCTGTCGAACAGGAGGGTGAACGACTGGGGCGTGTCGCCGCCGACCTGGAGCGCCAGGGAGTCGATGGCCTGGGACCCGTGCACCGAAGTCTGGGCGGTGATGCTGCTGCTCGAGGTGAAGACCAGGCCGAGTCCGGCGTAGTCGTCATCGATGGATGCGCCTTCGGAGAGGTCTTCGAAGTCGATGAGGGTTTGGGTCGGCGCGCCGGCCGCCGCGGCCGCGTTGGCGTAGTCGTCCGGATCCGTGAAGACTTCCGCGCCCAGGGACAGGTGCGTGTTGCCGGCAACACCGGCCGCGACAGCGACAACCGCACAGACAAGCGACACTCTGAATCGACCCATGATTTCGCCCTCCCGATACCGCGTTGAGACCCAGTGCGAACCGCACGACTTCAACCTGCGTCGGCCCGCATTATACCCTGGATCGTTGTCGCGTGGTACCGCCGTTGCCGGGCCACGATTCGCCGCCACCGTGATCACCGTGCCTGCTCCAGGCGAGGGCGTCTTGGGAACGGCCCGATTCCCCGCGGGTTGACAGGATCGGCATGCGGGTCTTGAATTCGGCGCCAAGGATTGCTATATTCGAACTTGGAGGCGCGGGCGATGATCCGTCACGATCAGCTTTTCAAGGACCTGTTCAAGGCGCGCTTCGACGACCTGGTGCGGCTCGCGTTTCCCGGGATCGCCTCGAGGCTTCGGGCGAAGTGGGCGGAATTCCTGGAGGCCGAGGTTTTCAGCGATCTGCCGCGGGGGACCCAGAACGAGGTGGACTTGCTTGCCCAGGTACCC
>JAJRTE010000119.1 GCA_024278455.1 Myxococcota bacterium | reverse complement strand
GGGCTGTCAACACCTATTTCTCGTGGGGCACTACAAATCGCCCCCCGGTTCTCCTTCAACGGAGTTTCAGGTAGTTACGACCACATCTTCAGCAGTTCAACCGGAAAAGTGTCAAAGTCAGGCTGGGTGCACGGCGCGGAACGATTCGGGGCGGTTCCGGGTGTCTTGTCAGACGACACAGCGGGCATCCAGCGCTTGGAAAGGTCTTTGTGGCGGACTGGACTGGTCACAACTCCCTCCTGGCTTCCTACGCCCTGCTCCCTGCTCCCTCCTCGATCCGCCCCAGGGTGAGGGTGAAGCAGGCCCCTTTCTCCTGTTTGCCCGGTGTCACCGTCAGTGAGCCCTTGAGTGCCCGGGCGATCTCGCGGCTGATGGCCAGGCCGAGGCCGGTACCGCGTCCGGGTTGCTTCGTGGTGTAGAATGGCTCGAAGATGGTGTCCCGCTTTTCGGGCGGCACCCCCGGACCGTCGTCTTCGACCTCGATGACGAGCTTGTCCTGGTCGTGTTTCGCGCGAAAGGTGATGGTTCCATTCCTTCCGCTGGCGTCCCTGGCGTTGTTGGTGAGATTGATGAGGACCTGGCGGAGCAAGCCGGGGTCGGTGATCCAGGTCCTGGCGTCTGGTTCGATTTCGATCCTGGTGGCCAGGCGTCGAGGGGTCCCGGGAGGCTGCACGAGGTCGATGACGTTGGTGAAGAGCGCCTCGACGTCGACGGGTTCCGGTGCCGGCTTCAGGCCGCGGGTGGCGTCCAGGAAGCGGCGGATGATCCGGGTCATGCGTTCTGCCTCGTTCGCTGCGACGCGGAGGCCGGCGCGCTGGTCATCGCTCAGGCCGGAGTCGGCGAGTGCCAGTTGGAGGTAGCCCGAGAGGGTACTCAGGGGGGTGCCGAGTTCGTGGGCGATATTGCCCGCGAGTTGTCCCAGTGCGGCGAGGCGTTCGTGGTGCGCGAGTTCCTGTCGAGCGTCGATGAGGGCCTGGTTCTGCTCGGCGAGTGCGGTCGTGGCCTCGAGTACTCGAGTCTCCAGTTCGCGATTGAACCTCCTGGAGCGGAGGAGCAGGCGCTGGTTTTCGTCTCGAGCCTTTCGGAGCGCGGTCAGCATGTCCTGGAACGCCCTGGCCAGGACGCCGATCTCGTCGTTCCGGCGCAGGAGCGCTCCGGCGGGTTTGGCCTCGAGCCGTCCTTGGGTGACCTGTCGGGTGAGGTTCAGGAGTTGGTCGAGCGGGGAAGAGACGAGGCGGTGAGCCAGGGCGTAGATGGCGCCGACGAGCAGGACCAGGCCCGAACCGGCAGCCAGGATGAATATGCTGGAGAGTTTGTCGGCCAGGCGGTCGGCCTCGGTGAGCGACGCGCCGATGCCGAGACGGACGACGACGCCGAGCCCGGCTTTCAGCCAGTATTCCCGCCTCAGCGTATCCGCGGCGACAACCACCTTCTTGCGAGGATCCAGTTCCCGGTAGATCGGTCCCGAGGGCGTCAGGCTCAGTGCGAACCCGCTGGCACTGTTGCCCATCCAGTAGGTCAGGTCGACGTGGGTGATCCCGGTGTGGGGCGACAGGGCGCTTCTGACCACGGCGCCGGCGTTGGTCCGCGTGAGGTACCCGCGGCGGCCGATTTCCCTGGAGAGCGCGGCCTTGGTGTCCAGGGCCGCGGCCTCGAGCCGTTCCTCGATGTCGGAGCGGACCGTCAACTCGGCGACATGCCGGACGGCCAGTGCGGTGGCGAGCATCAAGATCAAGAGTGTGCCGGTGAAGAGCAGGGTGAACTGGTGTTTGAGGGACATCCGGGAATCGTCCGTGGAACGGGTGTGAACGTGGTCGCACCGAAGCCTGTTTTGGGGTATCATACAATACAATCGGAAAGCCATCGACGCCCGGATGGGTTTTCTCCATCGATAGCATTGGTTGAGGTCGTTGCATGGTCGATGACACGTCGATGCCTGGCCAGGTCGGGCTGTATCGAGTCCTGAGGCACCTGGAGACGAACGAACTGGTCGAAGTGTACCTTGGCGAGGATACCAACCCGAGCTTCAAGGGGGATCGGGTCGCTGTCAAGCGGCTTCGCCCTGAGCTTCAGGTGAAGGATCCGCTGTATGCTCGAGGTTTCGTTGCCGAGGGCGAGGTGGGTCGCCATATCAGCCACCCCAACGTGGCGCAGACCTACGACGTCGTGGTGCAGGACGGTGTGCCCTTCCTGGTCACGGAATACGTGGATGGGATCCTGATATCGGACCTGGCCGAGGCTGCTGGCGGGAAGGTCGAGTCGGCTGTCCTGGCGGAAGTCGCCCGCCAGTTGTGCGAGGGGCTGGCCGCCATTCACGATGCCAGGGACGGCGAGGGGAACCCGTTGGGCATCGTGCACCAGAGTGTTCGCCCGTCCAATGTGTGCATCAACAGGCGCGGAGATGTGAAGCTGTTGGACCTTGGGGTCATCCGGTCCAAGATCCAGGGGCATGGCGGCGTGAAGGTCGTTTTCGATGCCCCGGCATACCTGTCTCCGGAGCAGGCTCGAGGCGACGTGGAACTCACGCCGGCCTCCGACCAGTACGCCGTCGGGGTCCTGGTGTTCGAACTCCTGTGCGGCTTCCCGTTCCTGTCCGCCCTCGAAGCCCTGGCCAGGCTGGCGGAAAAGCGGGCTGATATCGCCGGACAGCTCCCCTCGGACGCAGACCGTTCCCTGGAGAGACTCGACGATGTCCTCGAGAAGGAAGCCCGGGAGGGTACGGTGCCGTTCGGGTCCTCTCCCCCCACCGGCGGTCCGGAGCGGCTGGACTGGGCAAGGCGGGAACTCCCCGCGCACCTCCACGACCTCGAGGAACTACCCGGCGGAGGCCTGGACGAAATCCTGATCCGGATGCTCGCCTACGACCCGGGCGACCGGTATCCTTCCATCAGGGAAGCCGGCGCGGACCTGCTCCGATGGGCATGGGGGACCGGCCACGCCATCGACTTCCGCAAGTACGTGGCCGAGTTGATCGCGACCTTCCGTGGCGAGGAGACGGATGGCGGAGAAGAAAAGCCGCTCGACGAGGCGGCTGTCAAGGAGGCGGCCGAGTCGTCGTTGGTTCCCAAGAGCATCGTGTTGGGCGTGGGCACTGCGGATTCGGCCTTTCTTCCGCCTCCCCAGGAGCAGGTGGTCGAGCCGCCACGGCCCGCGGCACCGGTCAACCTGGCAGACCCCGCGTTCATCGCGGAACCAACCCCCGCACCCGGAACGTTGCTCGACAATGATGCCACGGGAGAACTCCGCGCGCCGGTGATTCCTGGTGCGGGCGGCACGGGACCCGCAAAGGGACGCGTGTCGCTGTCACGCGTCCCGCCCGTGGTCCTGGTTTCCGCCGTTGTCGTGGTGTGTCTCGTCCTGGTCACCGGTCTGTACCTGATGCGGGACTCCTTCGGATTCGGGTCCGGGACCGGAGCGCCGGCGGTACCAACGGGAGCCGCGCCATCGGCAGCCCCCACCGGCGCGAGCCCTGGGCACCCCAAGGACGGTTCGGACGACATGCGAGAACTGCTCGCCGCAGCGGCAACGGGACCGTCGCCCGCCGCCTCCCCCCGGTCCTTCATGGGGTTCAGGGGCATACGAGGCACCGAACCTTCGGCGAACGGCAGCGGCGGCGATGTCCAGGCGCCCGCGCCAGCCGTCGTCGACGGTGGGGAAGTTCCTGTCCTTCCGCCGGAAAAACTCGTCCCGTTCAGGGGCCGAAGGGCCTATGGCAGCGGCACCTTGACCGTGGACACGAGCCCGACCGGCGCCACGGTCATCCTGGACGGCGTGGACGTCCAGACCTCCCCGGTCACCTTCCAGAACATCCCGGCAGGAGAACATCAGCTCATTCTCCGCTCGGAGGAACTCGGCCGGAGAGACGTGGTGCTCATCAGCCTGCGCAACGGCCAGGAGTGGCTGGGCACCTGGAGCTTCATCCAGAAGCGCTGGATCTCTCGAGATTGAAAGCAACGTTCCGTGTCCTTGGTCGCTCGCGAATCCTGTTGGCAGGAACGGCATCCTGATCTATCATCGTTGCTAGGAAGTTCAGCCAACCATGGAGTCGTGCGACCATGCAAGGAACGGTTCCCGCCCGGCTTGGCCACTACGAGATCGTCGAACCCCTCGGTGGCGGCGGGTTCGCCGTCTGCTGGCTCGCCAGGGACCTCCTGGAGCCCGGAAACGGAGACCTGGTCGTGCTCAAGCGGCTGCGCAAGGGGCTGATTCACCGGGACCCGGTGTTCCTGGAAAGCCTGCTCTCCGAGGCCGAGATCGGCATGCGGGTCAGAAGTCCCCACGTTGTCCATGTCCATGGCGTGGTAGACCTCGAGGGTGAGCCGGCCCTGGTCATGGAATACGTCCGGGGATACCGGCTCGATCGCCTCATCCGGGCCGCCGCGCACGGCATGGCACCGGAGGCCGTCGCCGAAATCGTGCGCCAGCTCGCGAGGGGACTCCTGGCCATTCACGAGGTGTGCGACACGGATGGAACGCCGTTGAAGGTCGTCCACCAGGACGTCAAGCCTGCCAACGTCATGGTCACCCCCGAAGGCGTCGTCAAGCTGCTCGACCTCGGACTCGCTCGACCGCAACGGCCGGGTTCCAGCCCATTCTGGGTCCGGCAGGGCACTCGAGGCTACAGGTCTCCCGAGCAGAACCGTGGCGATACCTCGTTGACACCCGCCTCCGACCTCTACGCCGTCGGGCTGGTCATGTTCGAAACCCTGCAAGGCGCCCCGATGATCGACGCCCGGGACCTCCCCGCGGACACCTTGCTGGACCGCCAGAAGCAGATGGCCATCCAGATGGAAGTCGTCGCCCCGAGCATCGCTTCTCCCGGCCTCGACGTCATCCTGCAGAGATTGCTCGCCGTGGACATCGAATCCAGGTACCACAGCGCATGGGATCTCGTGCAGGACATTCGCCGCTGGCAGAATTCCTGGCGCGGAGACCTCCGCCTCGACGCCTATGTCAGGCGCCTGGGGCCTCGAGCCGAACCGCTTCCCTCCCAGGGTATCGAACCGGACGCCATTCATTGCTGTGACACGCAACCCGGCGAGCAGGCACGAACGCCGAAGACCCTTGCCGCCACCGCCGAGGCTGGCGCCGATCTGCCACACGGGCGAGCGATGGGCGCGGTGGTCGGTCATCCCTTCCCCCTCCCGCCGTCCGACCCGACGCCAGGGGAGGACTCGAGCCCTCCGTTGCGCGATGGGAGCCCCTGACCGGGCCGCGAGGCTTTCCCATTTCTTCGGTCCTTCCGTGACATTCGCGGGCTTCCATCGTGCCGGCCAGGGGCAGTGCCCTTCGGTGACGGTGGGGGCAGTCCTGCCGGTGTCCCAGGGGGTATAGCAGAAACCCCGGGCTATTTTTCAGACCCCAGTATATTAATCTAATCGATTCGCAGAATATACCGATCTCTGGAATGAACGGGTGAGGACCCTGACCGGGCCAGGGGCCAAGACTCCGGGACCTCGCACCGGTGGCATGACTCTCGGCATGCCTCGTCGGTCACGCGGTTTCGGGGTGGGGCGAAGACGAGTCTATGCCGGCAGGGGATCGCCGCAGGGTGGCAAACCAACACCCCGGGTGACCGGGTTCGAGAATATGGGATGGGAGATCAGCCATGGGAACGCAGACTGGCTCCAGAACGCACAAGAACGTGGAGGAGATGTCTCTCCAAGAGGTCATCGATGCCTATCTCCCGCTTGTCAAGTCCATCGCGGGATCCATCATCGCGCGTTGCCCGGCGAACGTGGAGCTGGATGATCTTGTGAATGTGGGCGTGATTGGTCTGATGGATGCTGCGGAGCGGTTCAGTTCTGCCTACGGCAAGCCATTTCGGAGCTATGCCGAGCTGCGCATCCGGGGGGAGATACTGGACGAATTGCGCAGCAACGACTGGGTGCCGCGTTCGACGCGCAAGAAGTTCGAGAAGATCAACAAGACGCGCCGCCGTCTCGAGCGCGAGCGGGGGCCTGGGGTGTCTGCGGGAGAGGTCGCGGAAGCGCTGGGTATCAACATCGAGACCTACCACCAGGTGACGGGGCGGTCGCAGACGGGCAATTTCCTGAGCTTCGAGGATCTCGGGTTCCGCGATGACGAGCATCGCGATCTGTTGGAGGCCCTGAAGGGGGAGAGCCCGGAACCTGATGCCGTGCTGCGTGTGCAGGAACTGGAGAACATCCTGGCCTGTGCGATAGGGGAGCTGCCACACCGGGAACGGATCACGATCTACTTGTACTACTACCAGGAGCTGTCGCAGAAGGAGATCGGCCGCATCCTGGGTGTCACGGAGTCACGGGTGTCGCAGATACACACCAAGGCGCTGGGCGTGTTGAGGCGCAAGGTGTCGAAGGCACTGGCATGAGGCGACGTGGAGCCGCGTGCGGGGAGCGGGGATTCCCGGGAGAGCGAGCGTGTCGTCGAGGGGGCGAGGCGCTCCAGGGGGGCGAGGGATTCCCGATCATGGAGTCGTCCGGCGGAGCCACGGCTGGAGCAGGGGCAGGTGGCTCGTGTGGAGGGATCATGACCATTCGTCTGTTGCGTACGCCGCGTGCCCGGCGGGTTCGGGAGTGTCGTCCATTCGAACCCGCAGGGTGCGACGTGACCCGGCACGACGGCGCTGGCGCCCATGCGTCGCGTGTCAAGGTCGAGCGTCTGCGGGAACAGTACCAGAACGGCACGCTTCGGGTCGATGTCCACGAGGTGGCCAGGCGGATGTTGATACGCCTTTTGGCCTGAATCGGGATTTGGGCGTGGTCCGCGAGCGGTTGCCGTGGTGTGTGGTTCGTCGCGCGTTCGAGGGGGATCACGGCTTCCTGCCGAGTGCGGCGTCGATCTTGGCGCGCAGCAAGGTGTAGTCGAGCGGTTTGGAGACGTACTCGTCGCACCCGGACTCGATCGCGCGCTGCCGGTCGCCGCGCATGGCATGAGCGGTGAGCGCGATGACGGGGACAGGGTGGCCCGCGGTACTGGCCTTGATTCTCCGGGCGGTCTCCCATCCATCCAGAACGGGCAGGCTGAGGTCCATCAATACCAGGTCCGGCTGGTCCATCTCGAGACGTTGCAGGGCTTCTTCGCCGTTTGTTGCCGCGGTCACGGTGTAGCCGTCGGCTTCCAGCAACTTGGTAGTCAGCTCCCTGCTGTACTGGTCGTCGTCCACGACGAGGATGTGCTGTTTCATCCCGGTCTTCCTCCTGGTGGTTGGCATGCCGGCCGTACCTGGCCGGATGCCCCGGCTCGCAACCTCTCGAGGGAGTTGCCTCCCTCGAGATTCCCGACCCAGTATAGCACCGGGGGCCTTCTTCTTCGATCGTTTGACAGCCTGGGAGCAGGGTGGTAGCCTGGGGGGCAACAGTCCATCATCCGCTGGAAACGGCGGCATGTCCCGGGGGACGGCCTGACAGATGACGAAGATCCTGGTAATCGAAGATGATCCCAACAGTGCAGCCATTCTGCAGAAACTCCTTGCGCACGAGCGATACGAAGTGATCACCGCGTCGGACGGGATGGAGGCTCTCGAGAAGGTCGACGCGGAGCGTCCCGACCTGGTTGTGCTGGACATCATGATGCCGGGTCTGGACGGTTTCGCCGTCACCCGGAAGCTGCGCGGAGATCCCCGGTTCAGGGATCTCCCCATCATCGTCGTGAGTGCCAAGGGGCAGAGCGAGGACATCGCGCAGGGGCTCGACCTGGGAGCGAACGACTATCTCGCCAAGCCCATCATCCTCGAGGAGCTGCTGGCACGCGTTCGGACCCAGCTTCGTCTCAAGGACGCCCAGGACCGCTTGCGCCGGGCGAATGAAGAACTGAGGAAGATGAGCGATATCAAGGGACGATTGGTCACTGTCGTCTCCCACGAACTCCGCACGCCGTTGACATCGATTCGCGGTGCCCTCGAGCTGGTCCTGAAGCGTTCGAGGGATGCTCTTCCTGCGAATTGTCTCCAGTTGCTGGATATTTCCATCCGCAACACCGACAGGCTCATACGGCTGGTCAATGACGTACTCGACTTCTCGCGGCTCGAGCAGCAGGGGCAGGCCATGCGGATGACTCGGTTCCAGGTGGAGCCGTTGCTTCGCAGGGCCATCGATGAGGTTCTGGCCCTGGGGGAGGAGGACGGCATCGTGGTCGACATAGACATCGTCACCGACCTGCCCGACGGACTGGGAGACCCGGAGCGGGTGCACCAGGTGGCCATCAATCTTCTCTCGAACGCGATAAAGTTCTCGGAGAGCGGGGGGAGGGTGGTGGTCCGCGCCTTGACGGAGGGAGAACGGTGGATTCGCGTCGAGGTCGTCGACCACGGGCCGGGGATACCCCTCGAGGACATCCCGAAGGTGTTCGAGCCGTTTCGCCAGCTCGAGCGGCCGGGTCGCGGTGGGGGAGGCGGAACCGGCCTCGGTCTCGCCATCAGCCGGGACATCGTGGAACGTTGTGGCGGGCGGATGGACGTCGAGAGCGCGCCCGGGCGTGGAAGCACGTTCTCCTTCACCATTCTCCGAGCCGATGACGCGCGCATGCCCTCGCCGTCTCCAGCCATCATGGAGAACCAAGACGGAGTTGAAAGCAAGTGGTGAACGTGGCAAGGAGGGCGGTCGTTCGGCGCCGGCGTGTCGTCGTGATCGATCGGGAGCAGGCGTTCCAGCGAAAGGCCGTGCGCTACCTCGAGGAATGCGGTCACGACGCGGCCGGATTCGATGAGGCCGGCGCTGCCGCCGAGGACATCCGAAGGCGGACGCCGGACCTCGTTGTCGTGGACATCGGTCTCGCCGGGGGCGCCGGACTCGGCCTGTACCGGGCGGTCCGGGCCGACCCGGGATCGGCTCATGTCCCCTTCCTGTTCGTGGGTCGTGGCGGACATCCGCTCGAGGTGGACCGGGGCATCCGGCTCGTGTCCGGCGCCTTGCTCAGGAAGCCGTTCACCCGCCGGCAGCTCGCCTCGAGGCTGGGCCCCATGTTCGACCGGTTGGATCGCATCCAGGCCTTTGGCGAGGCCGGCCGGTTCCGTGGGGACCTGTCCATCCTCGATCTGCACGACGCCCTGGGGGTGATTCGAGCGTACCGGCTGACCGGGCGATTGTCGCTCGAGCAGGGCGAAAACGGGGCGACGGCAGAAGCGATCTTCCTGCGTGGGTGCCTGGTTCACGCTTCGAGCAAGGACGCGACAGGCGGCGATGTCCTCATGGAGGTCATGCTCTGGTCCAATCTCCACTACGAGTTCCTGCCGGACGGGCCCTCCCGCCTCGAGGCGTGCCGCACCGTGTCCCCGGTCGAGTGGGAAGAGACGCTGGTCTCCTTGAACCTGGTGGACCGTGGCAGGCTGAACCCCTTCCCCGTGCGATCGGCGTTTCGCACCATGTCCGCCGTCGGGGTTGGGAACAAGGAGGCAGCGTCTTCCCCGCGCAACGCCGACATGGATGAACCCGTCCTTTCCGGCCCCCCGCCGCCCAGATGGGAGGAGGAGGACGAGGACGTGGAGATCCTCGTGTGCGACGACATCGGCGGGCTGCCTGACCGGGCGTCCGTCGACCTGACGCCGCTCCCCACGACCATCCAGGTCCCCGAAGGCGCGTCTTCCGGCCCGGCCCAGGCTCGAAGCAGCGTCCTGGCCTACCTGGTCAGACGCAGAACAAAGGAAGGACAACGCCAGTCGCTCGAGGAACTGCTGCTCGATGCGCGTGGCGTGGCCGGGGGCGATCTCCAGTTGCAGACCGGCGGGGGCCTGGTTCTCGCCTCCACCGCGGAAGGCGACGCGCGCCGGGACCTCTACTCGAGCTGGGGCGAACTGGCGAACGCCCTGGCCCTTGGACCGGGCAGTCGAACGTTGCGCGGACGGGTGGATGGGCTTGGCCACGCATTCGACAACGGTGCGACCGTGGTCTGGTTCGTGGCCGGCGATGTGCAACTCCTGTACCATGCGCCGGATCGGGTCGGGCTCGGCGCGAGCATGCTCGCATGCCGCCGGCTGGCCGTTCGGATTGGTCGCGCACTGGGCGACGTGTCGGGTGGGGTAGGCGCCGGGCTTCCGGGGGATGGTGACCAGTCGGTTCGGACCAGGAATAGGGCGCAGGCACCGGTGCGGGCTCGCGAGAGCCTCCGCCGGGTCCGGCTTTCAGGCGGGCGACGCCGGGAGGTGGCGAGACTCCTGGGGAATCTTCGAAATGATATCCATGCGCTGGAGGCGGCCGCGCTTGTCGACGCTGAGGGGCGCGCGCTGGAACGGCTTGCCGGGCCGGACGTTCCGATGGAGGATTTCGGCGCGCTGGTATCGTCCCTGGCGCGACTTGGCAAGACGGTGGCCCGATCGTCTCCGGCCGGCCCGTGGCGGATGCTGACGGCCCATGGGCCGGGGAGGTTTCTCGCCGCGGTACCGGTTGGCCCGGAAGCTGTCCTGGCCGCGTTGACCGCATCCAGCGTGCGTCCCGGCCTCGTGCTCCTCAAGCTGACCCAGGTGGGCGTGCGGATCTCGCGGGTGCTGTCGTCGCCGGGCGTTGATTCCCGGTCGTTCGGGGCCTGATCGCACCAGTTCGCGCGGGAACGGCTAAACCTCTCCAACGAAAGAGCCGATGCGACAGGTGCGGGCTCCAGGACCAGGAGGGACAGGCATGCGTCGTGGTGCAGTGGAACGGTTGGGATCGATCTTGTTGCAGTACAAGCTCATCAGCGAGAAGGCGCTCCAGGAGGCGCTGGAGATCCAGCGCCGGGATCGGGGGCGTCTCGGCGAGATCCTGGTGCGGCTGGGCCACCTGAGCGAGCGGGAGTTGACATGGAGTCTTGCCAATCAACTCAACCTGCCCTGCGTTTCGAGCATCGAGACCCGCCCGGGTCGCGTCGATGTCAAGGCGGTCAAGGTCTTGCCCCGGAAGCTCGCCTACCGGCACCACGTGCTTCCAGTCATCTGGAACGATGACGAACTCACCATCGTCACCGACGACCCGCTGAACCAGGAGGGGCTCGAGGAGATTGAAAAGGCGACCGGACTGCGGCTGAACGTGGCGACCGGTCCGACATCGGAGATCCTCCAGGCCCTGGACGCCCTGTACAGCTCTGCTGGCAGCAAGGGCGACGGGGAAGATGGCCTGGCGGACGGCGAACAGGACCGAGAGGGGCACCCACTGGAGATGTGGTTGACCCGTGCCCGTCTGGCGGGATACCGGCGGATGATCGTGGATCCCGGGGGGCGGCGAGGCCGGCCCGTCGTGCGGTTTCGGGGCTACCCCGGCGAGACTTCCGAACTCGAGCTGGACGACTATCGTGCCATCATGGGTGCGTTGCGGGATTCGAGTGGGCACAAGAACGTGCTGGGACCGACCATGGGTCCGTTCCGGTTCGGCTCCTTTCGAGGTACCGTGGCCTTTGCCCACACCCGCGGCGGACTGGCGGCAGCGGTCAACCTGTTTCTTCCTGGAGAAGATGTCGACTGGCCGCGCGCGTGGTTGCCGGCCCTTCGTGATGGTCTCGTCGGGCCGGGCCTGTGGCTGGTTGCGGTGGCATCGGACTACCTGTGGGAGCCCTTCACCTATTTCGTGCAGGAAGCGTTCGAAGACCACGGAAGGGTGATTGCCGGCGGCCTGGTGCAGGACGGACCGATGTTCCCAAGGACCCCGGAATCCTACACCCAGGACACCATCGGCGCGCTCTTCGCGCTCGATCCGGAAATCATTCTGTTTCCATCTTCCGCCCGGAAAGCGCTGATAGAACACCTGCGTGCAGGCTTGCCGAACGCCACCGTGTTGCTTCAAGTGGCGGCTCGAGATCCCGTGCGTGCGCTCCAAGTGCTCCGGGGCTACGGCGTGAGCGGCGCCGAGATGGCGGAGATGGTCAGGGGTGTCCTGGTCCTGCATGGTGCGCCGCACCGGGCTGCGAGCGACGAGCGGCGTGGTGGAGCCGAGGAGGCTTCCGGCCTTCGCAAGGCATCCCGGGGCGTGGTGCCCCTGTTGGGGTGGTACCTGTTCGACCGCGGTGTCGAGGAGTTTCTCGTCCAGCATGCCCCGTCCCGGGAGATTCTGCCGCTCCTGAAACCGGGTGGCATCCCGTCTCCGGAAGAGCAGGCAGAAGGCCTGGTGGCTCGAGGCGCGCTCTCATCCACCGAGGCGAAGCGGTTGTTGCGGAAGCTGGGGCCGTACACCGAATCCCGTGGTCACCCGGGAGAGGCAGTTGACATACCGGAGGTATCCGATGGCGAATATTGACGTTTTCTTCAAGTTCATGGTGGAGCAGAAGGCGTCCGACCTGCACATGAGTGTCACAGCGCCCCCGATACTGCGTATCCATGGCGACATGATACCGATGAAGTTCCAGACGCTGACCGACCCGTACCTGAGACCCCTGCTCTATGAAATCATGAGCGAGGCCCAACAGGCCCGGTTCGAGAAGACGGGCGACATCGATTTCGGGTACGAAGTCGCTGGCGTGGGCAGATTCCGTGCAAACGTGTTCAAGGACCGCAACGGGATAGGCGCGGTGTTCCGGCTGATCCCGTCCGAAGTGTTGAGCGCGGGGAAACTGGGGCTTCCCGAGGCCATTCTCAAGCTCGCGGACAACAGGAACGGCCTGGTGCTGGTCACCGGGCCCACCGGCAGCGGGAAGTCCACCACTCTCGCGGCGTTGATCGATCACGTCAACGCCACGCGGCGGGAGCACATCATCACCGTGGAGGACCCGATCGAGTTCGTTCACCGGAACAAGCTGAGCCTGGTCAACCAGCGGGAGGTCGAGAGCCACACGAAGAGTTTCACCAGTGCGTTGAGAGCCGCGCTCCGGGAGGATCCGGACGTGATCCTGGTCGGCGAACTCCGCGACCTGACCACCATCGAGTTGGCCATCACCGCGGCAGAGACCGGGCA
Source organism: Myxococcota bacterium (assembly GCA_024278455.1). GTDB lineage: Bacteria > Myxococcota_A > UBA796 > JAJRTE01 > JAJRTE01 > JAJRTE01. The sequence goes on along the minus strand of JAJRTE010000119.1, from coordinate 29,831 downwards.
CCTCGTGTTTGGTACCCTGCACACGAACTCGGCGCCCAAGACGCTGGATCGCCTGATCAAGGTGTTCCCCGATGGACAGCAGGAGCAGATTCGCACGATGCTGTCCGAGTCGCTGCGAGGTGTGGTCGCGCAGGCACTGCTCAAGCGGTCTGACCGCCCCGGGCGGATCGCGGCCTTCGAAGTCATGGTCGTCACACCCGCCATCGCCAACCTGGTCCGGGAGAACAAGACCTACCAGATAAAGAGCGTCATCCAGACCGGGAAGCAGTACGGCATGCGAACCATGGACCAGTCCCTGATCGAACTGGTCATGCAGCGGATCGTGACACCGGAAGCGGCACTCCCTTATGCCGAAGACCGGAAGTCCTTCATCGCCGCGACCGGAGACCGGAAGGCGGCGACGCGGCAGGCGTTGTAGCCAGCGTGTCCCCGCCGATATCCGGACCGGGCCGCCGTTCACCGAAAATACCGGTACACCAGGTAGGCGATGAGGGCGAAGGCCGAAAGCGGTGCGAGAGCCAGGAGCAAGCTGCTTCGTCCCGCTCGGCCTGCGGTGAGTGCGGTCTCTCCCATCGCGCCGACCACCGCCCCGACGATACCGAGCAGCAGCCCTTCATACCCCCATCTCGCATACCCGTAGCCGGCTCCGGCCAGGGCGCCGAGCACGAGCCCGGTGTTCGATGATTCGTTCCGTTCGGACATGTCTGCTCCGTTCCTTCCGCTTGGTTGTCTCCATGGCCGCTGCGTCGAACGCCGCGACCCGACCGGAGAAGTATAGCGCATTCGGGACGGTCGATTCAACGGCTGCAACGGGTTGTCCGGGGACCTCCTCGCCACCCCCGGAACGGCCGCGCAGGCTACTTCCCGGGCATGCCGGTACTGTCCATGCAGGAGCCTCCATCAGGGTCGGTCTCCTCGAGCAGGACGCGCTCGATCAGGTGCCGGAGTTCGGCCACGTTCTTGTCGAGCCGGAAAGCTTCGTCGATGCGTGCCCGGGCCGCGCGTCCGAGCGTCCGGCAACGGCCCGGGTCATCCATCAGGGAGGCCATGGCATCGGCGAGGGCGTGCACGTCTCCCGGGGGGACCAGGAGCCCGTTCTCGCCATCGGTGACCAATTCCGGGATGCCGGACACGCCGGTGGTGACGACCGGGACCTCGCGCGTCATCGCCTCCATGAGCGCGACCGGTATCCCGTCGCGATCGCCGTCCGTGCCCACGAGGCAGGGCAAGACGAACGCGCCGACGCCCTGTTGGTAGATGGCATCGAGTTGCTGCTGGGTGCGTGCGCCGAGGAGCCGCACGTAGGGACCGGTGTCCAGGCGTTCGGCGAGCCGTTGCAGGTCGCGCCGGAGGGGACCGTCTCCGGCCACGGTGAGTCTGACCTGCCGGCCCTGTCCCCGCAGGTGGGCAACGGCTCGAATCAGGACGGCAATGCCTTTCTTCTCCACGAGTCGACTGACGGCCAGGATGGGGAAAGCGCTCCCGGGCGGAGGCGGGGGCGCGGCAGAATCCCCTGCCGGAACGCCCAGGTGCCTCACGTGCACCTTTTTCGCTACGACAGCGGGGAAGTGTGCCTCGATCCACCGTTGGTTGTAGCCGGAGATGCAGACCAGGTACCGTGCCTGTGCGAACAGGTCCGGCACACTCGCACGCGGCACGAACAGGTCGCGAGCGTGCACGGTGATGCCATAGGGGATTCCGGCGCTTCGACGGATGATCTCGGCGACCTCGGCCCCCTCCCCGGCGAAGTGGACGTGGAGCAGCCTCACGCCGGCCCTGCGGAAGCGGTCCGCCATCCAAAGTGCCTTGAGGCACTCCTTGAAGCGGAGGTGTCGCATGCCCCAGCGAACGGCTTCGGCGCACAGGCCTGGCGCGCGACTGAACGTGCGGGCTGCTCCCCACAAGATCGGGAGGTACAAGGGGACGCGCGGCACCTCGATCAACGGCCCCTCGAGGTGAGACTGGGCTCTCAGCGCCCGTATCCAGCGGTGCCGCATGGTGATGGCCGTCACCGCCATTCCCTGGCGCCGCAGCTCGGCGATCTCGCGGTACACGAATGTCTCGGAGTAGGTGGGGTAGTACCGAAGGATGGTTCCGAGCATGGTCCGGCAGGTCGGTGACAGTCACGGGAAACGAGACCCATGCGCAAGTGTGCCGATAGTCCGGAAGGTGGCAAGCAGTTCCTCTCCGCGGTGCACCCAGGTACGCGTCGCCGCGCGCCTCAGCCCTTCTTTCGCCAGGTCCCGGGCCAGGCCCGGTGTCTCGAGAAGGCGCATGATGGCTCGAGCCATGCCCGGTCCGTCCCCCGGTGGTACGAGGAGGCCGCTGCGGCCATCCTCCACCAGCGCTCGGACAGTCGGATGATCGCTGCTGGCCAACGCCAACCCGGCGGCGTGGTACTCGAGAATCTTGAGCGGACAGGCAAACCACCGCATGTTGATGCTGTCCTCGAACGAGGCAACCCCCACATCGGCCTGCTCGAACACGGTCCTCGTCTCCCGCGGTGTCATGGGGCCCGCGAAGCAGAGCGAGGCATGGTCACCCCCTGTCGTCGCGTTCCCCGCCGAGCGGGACGCCGGTGCCTCGAGGCTCCCCTGTAGACATGGGCGGATGAGGAGGCCCATCCGGCCTGCCATGCCCATCACCTCCCGAAGGCGGTGTCGCCCATCGTCTCCCCCCACGACGACGACTTCCACGCTCGAGGGCAGATGGCGAACGGCCTCGAGCAAGGCGCGAAGGTCGTTCGGCCTCCTGAACAGCCCCGCGTAGACGACCCGAGCCGGGCGGGCCGGCCACCGGCCTCGAGCCAGAACTTCCGCCCGATCCCGCTGCCTCGACGCGGGCTCCGGGCCGCCGTTGGGAACGACGCGCAGCGGCTCGAGGGAGGCGCGGCGACTCAGGAAATCGCCTAGCCGGGCAGAAATGGCCAGATGGCCGTCGGCTCCTGCCATCACGACACGTTCCAGCCTGGCCCAGGCGTAGGCATCGCGCCTCCGTCCTGCCTCGAGGGCATTGGCGGAATCCACGTAGTGCCATTCATGCACCAGGCGTGTGGCTCTGGGAAAGCAGGCACGGTGGCGCAGGAAGGCGGCCGCATAGTCCACGCGCCTCGAGAACAAGATCGGCAGTGAGTCCCTGCGCACTGCCTGGCGAAGCGCGGTGCGCACCCGTGCCCGGTACTCGAGCCCCGCGCGGGTGCGATGAGAGGTGGTCAACCACGAAAGGTGCAGCCGGACGTGGGGGGTCAGGCCGTGGCTGTGGAGCAGGCTTCTCGAGGATGGTGGAACCCCGGGCTGCATGGTCCCTTTCCCGCCGGAGTCGTGCCGTGCGTCCCGCCTACCTTCCGGCGCCCTTTCTCCGGTGGCCATGCGGGCGCCCGGGATGTCCCCGCCGCCGGGACGGTCGGCGAACAGGTACACGTCGGCGCCGGCTCTGGCGAGCGCGTGGGCGGTGGCGAGCACCTGGATCCCCTGGGGGGAGAACGATGGGAGGCGCACTCGAGTGAGGTAGACCACGGTGACGGGTGGTTGCATGACGGCAGGTTATCCCAACTTCGACGAACGCAAAACAGGGTGCCCTGGAATGCGCCAGGGGCTGGACACCCGGTCTGCTCCCCTACACGACCGCCCCGGGACCCGCGCTCTTTGGGAGTCCTCGTCGTCGAAGGGGTGGCTTCGCTTTCCATCCTGGTTGCTCTATCCTTCACCGCCACATCCGATCGAGTCAAGAGGAAACCTGGTCGATTGCGGTAGTCGTCGTTCGTGGGGGGGTACGAAAAGCTTGCGAGGTTTGTCGCAGTCGGCCTACCGCACCCAGACGGCGGTGTCGATGGGGAGCCAGATGAACACCGTGCCTTCCACCGTACCTCGGCAGGTCGACTGGTAGGGGAACGAGTACCCACTGATGGGTTTGTAGTTGCCCACCGTGTAGGTGTCCTCTTCGCCATAGCCGTTGGTGGTCGAGCAATAGGGCGTGATGGGCGCCGACTCGTAGTAGAGTCCCCAGCCGCTGTTCACGTGGAATCCGCCTAGCCCGCCGAAGGTGTGCGGGTAGTCGTTGTTGGTGAGCGTGGTCGCGAAACGGTTGTAGTTGGTCTGGGCGCTCCATCCGGCGGAGCGGTTGAGGACCACGGCGTCCTCGTGGTCGGCGAAGAGGTCTCCGTACTCTCGCTGCGATCGGTTGGGATTCTGGGTGGTCCCGGCGGTACCTTCGCCGGAGACTCGAGGCGTGGTGATGGGGGCGTTGCTGACGTTGTTGAACAGGTAGAGCAGGGTGCGGCCGAGGAACGGCTCGAGGACCTGGTAGGTTGCGTGGGCCGTGGGCGTGCCCCTGTCGTGCAACAGGATCATGAGTTCGTCGAAGTCGTCGAGGGAGGCGTACGCCTGGGATTTGAAGCCTGTGGCGAGGGCGGTGTCCGGAGATCCTTCGGTGTCCCCGGTCAGCCAGAAGTTGGCGTCGTCGTAGTCATGCAGGGCGGTGTCCCGTGAAGCGAGATTGAACAGGAGCGTCCACCCACCCCCTTCCGTGTTCATGTCGCAATAGACATCGAACGGGGCGACGCCGGTGTCGTAGCCATCGGGGTCGATGGTGTAGACGCCGTTGCCGAAATCGAGGCCTCGAGCCAGTGCGTCGGCGCAGCTTTGCCCGAGGGCGCAGCCGCCGCCTGGTTCGGGCATGATCGTGTCGTCGGCGTCGTTGCAATCGGTGCCGCCGCAGGCGATGTCGGGGTAGCCGTCCCCGTCCGCGTCGTTGTCCACGCGGCCGTCGCAATTGTAGTCGTTGCCGTCGCACTGTTCTTCCTGTCCCGGATGGTATGAAGGGTCCAGGTCGTCGCAATCTGCGGCCTGGCGCACGTAGTCCTCGGTAGGCTGCGAGCAGGAGTGCGTGGAACGTGAATCGTCGCCATAGCCGTCCCCATCCACGTCCAGGTACCAGGTGGTTTCGGGGTTGATGTCGGAGGAGGTGTCATCGCAATCGGTTGCGTTCGTGACGAACCCCTGGGGTTGGACGCAGGCCAGGGTGCTCGAGGCCGGGTCTCCGTACCCGTCGCCGTCGAGGTCCTGGTAGAAGGGCGTTCCGCCTTGCAGGGAGTCGTCGGCGTCGTCGGTGAGGCCGTCGCAATCGTTGTCCGCGGGTTCGTCTTCGTCGCAGATTTCGGGTGCGCCGGGGTTGATGTCCGGGTCGGTGTCGTCACAGTCGTCGCAGGCGGCGTAGCCATCGGCGTCAGCGTCCTCGAATGCGACGGAGCCATCGCAGTTGTAGTCGTTGGGGTCGTCGCAGTCGTCTTCCTGGGCGCCGGGGTGGAACGCCGGGTCGGTGTCGTCGCAGTCGTCGCCGAGCCTGGCGAATCCTTCCGGCTGTTCGCACTGGACGAGGGTCACCACGGGGGTGCCATGGCCATCCTGGTCGTAGTCGATGTACCAGATGGTGTCAGGATTGACACCGGGGTCGGTATCGTCGCAGTCGCCGGGTTGGGGTACATACCCGTCCGGCTGCACGCATGCGGTGCTGGTCGCGATCCCGTTTCCGTATCCATCTCCGTCCGCATCGGCGTACCAGGTCGAAGTGCCGCTCACGTCCGGGTCCGCCTCGCTGGTGTCGCTGTCGCAGTCGTTGTCCTTGCCGTCGCAGATTTCGACCGCACCGGGGTAGGTGAGCGGGTCTGTGTCGTCGCAGTCGTCCGGGTTGGCGACCTGGCCTTTTTCCGGAAGGCAGGTCTGCACTGGGTTCTCCGCGTCACCGTAGCCGTCCCCGTCGGCGTCGGCATAGAATACCGACTGGACGTCTTCATCGACCGATGCGTCGCAATCGTTGTCCTTGGCGTCGCAGAGTTCCGGTGCCCCCTCGTACACGCTCGAGTCCGCGTCGTTGCAATCCCCTGCCACGGAGACGTAAGGGAAGGGCGCCGAGCAGGTGACCAGCACCTGGTCGGGGTCGCCGTGGCCGTCCTGGTCGCTGTCGAGGTAGAAGGTGGCCTGGCCGTCCTCGTCGAACTCTCCGTCGCAGTCGTTGTCTCGCTGGTCGCAAGTCTCCACGGCTCCCGGGTACACCGACGGGTCGCCGTCATCGCAGTCGCCGCCGGAGACGGTGTAGCTGTCCCCGTCCCTGTCGGTCTCGGCGCTTGCGGTGCCGTTGCCGCTGAGTGGCACATCCACCTGGGGTTCGTCCGGATCGTTTGACGTGATCTGCAACGTGTCGGTGACCGTCCCGGTGTCAGCCGGCCGAAAGACGACAGCAACCGTGGTGGCCGCTCCGGCGTCGATCGACGGTGGGACCAATACGTCATCCGACAGGAAGAACGCGCTGCCCGCGGTGCCGGCGATGGTCACCTGGAACTCGAGGGAGGATTCTCCGAGGTTTTGCACGACGAGGTAGGCTGGGCTGGCCGCTCCGACCGGAACGTCTCCGAAATCCACTGCCGCGGGATAGACGGAGATGTCGGCTGGCAAGGGTTCGTCCGGGGGTGTCTCCGGCGTCGATGTCACGGACGTCGCGTCGTCATCTGCTGTGGGTGGGCAGCCGGAGATCACCCACAACGCGGGCACGAGCAAGGTGATGGTCCCCAGCCAGCGCAAGGGGCTGTGGACTGCGCGCCGCTGCCGGTCGGGAGCTTCGAGCAGGCCCCGGGATGCATGGCGTTGTGCGCGACCGCCAGGCAGGCGACCGTTGCCAGGTCGTTTGCCGCAGTCCCTTCCGTCGTTCGCTTCGCGTTGCCGGCTGTTGGTAGCAAGCATCCACATTCGTTCCATCACGCTCCTCCGTCTGTTGCCAGCGTCGAGTCGGCTCTCGGCAGTCCCGCCCCACACACGAGCACGGTGCGCGTCGCCGGGGATGAACGAAATCCCGCCGGCGGTATGGGAAAGGAATCTCGATAGCACAAGATACACCAACAGTGTCGATGCGGAAAGTGCAGGATGGGGAGGGGGGCTAGCGTCGCCGGTTGTGTGCGACCTGGTACCGGTGGACCTTGCGCGCATGCTCCTCGTAGGTCCTCGAGAAGTCGTGGGTCCGGTCCGGCCTGGCCACGAAGAACAGGTAGTCGGTCCGGGCAGGGTGGAGCGTGGCATCCAGGGCGCCGGCCCCCGGGCTGGCGATTGGGGTCGGAGGGAGTCCTTGGATGACATAGGTGTTCCAGGGATGGGCCGCGAGGATATCCTTGCGCCGAATGTTGCCATCGTAGTTCTCCAGGCCGTAGATGATCGTGGGGTCGGCCTGGAGCTTCATCCCCCTGGCAAGGCGGTTGTGATAGACCGAGGCAATCAGCGGGAGTTCCTCCGCGTGAGCGCTCTCCTTCTCGATGATGGACGCCAGGGTGACGACCTGGTTCATCGTCATGCCGAGTTCTCGAGCCCGGGCCTCCTTGTCGGACGTCCAGTACTGCTTGAAACGGCGTACCATGGCTTGCACGAGCGCCTTTTCATCCTCGGATCGCGTCACGAAGTAGGTGGAAGGGAAGAGGTATCCCTCGAGAGAATCGGTGTCGAAACCAAGTGCCCGGATGAAGGTCCTGTCGCGACAGAGTACCAGGAAGCGATCCCCGTTCAGCCACGGCAATGTCGACACCACAGGAGCCATCTCGGTCACCCGGTAGCCTTCGGGGAAGGTCAGGCTGTAACGCACTTCCTCCCCCTCGAGGAGAACCTCGAGGACTTCCTTGGGCTTCATGTCGGTGAAAAACCGGAATTCCCCGGCCTTGATACGGGGCGCCACGTTCTTGTAGCGAACCAGGTAGTAGAACTTCCGGGCGTCCGTCACCAGGCCTTCGTCCTCGAGAAGACGGGCGACACGCAGGGCGGAAGCGCCTCGAGGAATCGTCACGATCCGTTCGGCGTGCTCCATCGATGGTGCGCTGTCGATGAAGTCGAGGACGACCCAGGCGCCCCAGGTGACGGCGGCCATCGTACCGAAAACGAACAAGGCCAGGATGGCCAGGGCGGCCTTGGCTGTGCTGCTCATCCGACGCTCCTGCTGATCGTCTGTCCTCACCGCTCCAACCGTCTGTATAGCCGCTTCGGCGGCGCAGGTCAAGAAGGAGCGGCCAGGGCTATCGCGTTCTCCGGTCGCAGCCGTGTCTGTGGAGCAGGCATCCTTGCCTGCGGGTCGCAGCCGCGCCCTCCTCCGGCGGAGCCGGCGGCGGTTGTGTCCCCTCGAGATCGATGCGAGAACCCCTCGATGCCCGACCTGCCGCCGGGCCATGTCGCGTATTGAGAGAACGGAGGGTGGTTGTGTCCAGAGAAGAGGGCCGACAGGCAGCCGGCGCGCGTCCCTTCGACACCGCGGGAGTGGTGGCCGTGTCTGCCGGGCATTTCGTCCACGACGTCTACTCGAGCTTCCTCCCTCCGCTGCTCCCGCTGCTGATCCAGAAGCTGGGTCTGACGCTGACCCAGGCCAGCTTCCTGGCCACGGCCATGCAAGTCCCGTCCCTGGCCAACCCGGTGCTGGGGAGTTGGCTCGAGCGGCGGGAGATGCAGCGCTTGCTGGTCCTGGCTCCGGGGGTGACCGCGGTGGCCATGTGCCTGCTGGGGCTGGCACCGAACTATGGGTCGCTGGTCCTGCTCCTCGTGTTTGCCGGCGTAAGCGTGGCCGTGTGGCACGTTCCCGCCCCGGTGGCGGTGGCGGAACTGTCTGGAGATCGCGTCGGGCGCGGCATGGGGTTCTTCATGACCGGCGGCGAGCTGGCCCGGGCCGTGGGCCCCATGGTGGCGGTCGGCTCGGTCGCCCTGCTCGGCCTCGAGGGCTACTACCCGGTGATGGCGGGTGGGTTGCTTGCCTCGTTGCTGCTTTGGCTGCGGTTGAGGCCCCAGGTCCTTGTCGGGGGGAGGCGCTCGTCCGGGTCGGCGGGGAGCGCCTGGCGGGAGGTCCGGCATGTAATGGTCCCGCTCTCTGCGATACTGGTCGCCCGGGCGTTCATGCATGCATCCATGAGCACGTTCCTGCCGACGTTTCTCGAGGCGCGGACCGGAGACATCTGGCTTGCGGGCGCCGGCCTGACGCTGCTGGAGGCGTTCGGCGTGGTCGGGGTGTTCACGGCCGGCGTGGCCAGCGACCGCTGGGGACGCCGCGTGGTGATAGCGGGGTCGATCCTCGGCGCACCCCTGGGCATCCTTGCGTTCGTCTGGTCTGGCGGGTGGCTCCGGGTGGCGGCCTTGGGTGCGGTGGGGTTTCTGCTCCTCTCGAGCATGCCGGCAATGCTGGCCATGGTGCAAGAGCATGCCCCGAACCATCGGTCGGCGGCCAACGGGTACTTCATCATGATCTCGGCGCTCACCCGCTCGCTCGTGGTGATTCCAGTGGGCATGATCGGCGACCGATTCGGCCTGGAGGCGGCCTATCATGCGAGCGCCCTGGTGGGGATGCTCGCCCTGCCGTTCGTGCTTCGGCTCCCTGGCGCGCCGCCTGAACGGTCGTGAGCAGCTCGAGGGCGTGGCCGGCAATGAGGGAGGAAGCTTCCGGACGGAGGATGGCCTGGCAAGGGAAACGCGGCTACGGCCGGCGCCGGCGGAGCACGGCCCCGGCGACCAGGGCGAGCGCGAGAGCGCTTGAGGCGCCTGGACCCCGGCGGTGGGAGGACGTGTCGGCGGGGAGACCACTGATCTGGCCGGTGGCGGGAGCGCCGCAGGAAGGGGTGCAGGCAGGATCGGGATCGAGATCCACGACCACGGAGGAGCCCTGTCCTTCGACCACGGTCAGGGTGACCGTGGCGGGGAAGTAGCAGTCGGTGGCGATCTCGAGGGTGTGTGTGCCTGCGGGGACCTGGAGGAACTCGAAACGGCCAGAGCGGTCGGTCTGCGTGGTCTCGCCCGTGTCCAGGGTGACGGTGGCATAGGGCACGGGCTCGAGCGTGTCGGTGTCGCGGACATCGCCGATGATGGAACCGAATGCCTCGCACGAGCCGTCCGGGGAGAGGGCGATGCTGGCCCAGTTGTCGATGCCGGGTTCCAGGGTCTTGGTCTTGGACGCGGACGCGTAGCAATCGGCGGAAGCAGTCACGGTGTAGGTGCCGACCTCGAGGTCTTCGAAGCGGTAGAAGCCGTCTCCGTCGGCGCTGGTGGCCTGGCCGGTGCTCAGGCGCACGGTGGCGCCGGGGATGGCGGCCCCGGTGTAGATGTCGTCCTCGCGGATGAATCCCACGAGGTCGGCGGTGTTGGTGGCGGCGCCGCCGTTGACCAGTGACATGTAGTAGTCCCAGTCCCAGTAGGGGCCGGGGTCTGAGTGGCCGGCGCCTGGAACCTCGTCGTGGCCGATGATGTAGTCCCGGGTGGTGGGGATGCCGTTGCGGGCGCAGATATCGGCGGTGAGGGCGGCGCTGGCCTGGTACTCGGCGTCGGTGATGTCGAAGTCGGTGGTATGCCCTTCGTGCTCGATCCCGACCGACATGACGTTGTAGTCCCAGTTGCCGGCGTGCCAGGCGATGTCAGCCTCGCGCACCATCTGGGTCACCTCACCGTACTTGCTCACCACGTAGTGGGCCGACACCTGGGAGGAGCAGTTCTGGAACCAGGAGATGGTCCCGGCGTAAGACCCTTCAGAGATGTGGATGACGACGTAGTAGATGTCGGAGGGACCCCGGTTGCTGTCGGTGTAGTTCGAGGAACAGGCCGGGACCCAGGCCGCGCCGGCGTAGTCCGTGGCATCGGCGGCCGCTCGCACCATGGCGCGATACCGCGCGCGGGCCGCCTGGATCCAGTCGCCGATGATGCCCGGCATGACCGCCGGGGCGAAGTAGAGCATCTCCCCGGTTGGCGCCCGCCCCTCGAGCCCTCTGTCCATGGCCTCGAAGACGTGGACCGCGAACATGTCCTGGAGCACCGGGTTCTCGATGCCGCTGTATCGCGCGGCCGCCTCCCACCAGGCCCAGCCATTGTCCAAGGTGATCTCCGGGCCGGGGCTCGAGCCGCCGGCGGCCTCCCGGGCGTAGGATGCAAGCAGCGCTGCCCCGCCAAGGATGTTGTACCGGTCCTCGTCCCGTACGGACTCCAGGGGGACGCCGAGGAGGGACGCCGCCTCCTCCAGGCCGGGAGAACTCCCGTCGCCGCGAAGCCCCATCACGCCGAACTCGAGGGGTGACTCCGCCCCCTGGTCTCGAGTCCGGTGCCAGGACGAGGTGACGTTGGAGACGGCGCCGAGCAGCTCCACCGGGACCCCGAACGCCTCGGCCGCCTCGTCGAACGAGCGGTGCAGGCGCTGGGCGCCCAGGACCGTGGAAGGAATCAGGGTGGTGAGCAGGAAGCCGACCAGGAGCATGGTCCATCGCAATCGTTTCATGATGACCTCCCGGGGTGTGGGGCTCAACTACGCAGGAACACGACATGAATACCGTACCCGATCGCAGGCAGGGCGGCAAGCGCTGGCAGAGAGAGGGACATCCATTCATCGCATGCGCATCCAGGGCGCCATGCCGCCAGCCGGTTGTACGAGGAGCGACCGCGTCATCGTGGCGGCGTGGGCTTCGAGCCTCCGTCTCGTGGACCCGAACGCGAGACACTCCCTCGCCCCGCAGAAGCCTCGCCATCGAGTCGGTCGCCGAACTCGGCGCTCAGAGCCACCACCGGAGCCACGAATGGGGCGGGTGAGAGGCAGGTTGCCGTGGGGGTCAGTGCCCGCATTATTCTTCCGTGACATGGCTCTTCTGAGACAAATGGAGTGCGTGGGCCGGTGTGAACGATTTTTGTGTTGACATTTCGAGTACCCGGACCAAAATGAGTAGCAAGTATTTACTAGCTTGAGGTGGGCGTGACCAATCGACAATCGACGAAAGAGCGGCGCGAGCAAATAGCGGAAGCCGCGATGAAGATAATCGGGGAGAAGGGACTCCGGGCGTTCACGGTGGCGCAGATTGCGCAAGAGGTCGGTATCAAGGATGGGACCATTTTCAGACATTTCAAGAACAAGGACGAAATTGTCGACACAGTGTTGGATCGACTCGAGGAGGTTCTCGCAGCGACGGTACCCCCGGAGAACGAAGACCCCCTGGAACGCCTCGCTCAGTTCGTGAAGAACCGGATCGCCGTGGTTGCAAGCCAGCCAGGAATCCAGGCGTTGCTCGTTACCGACGACCTCGTGCACGCTGGTGGCCATGGCAGCTTGGCGCGTGTCGGAAAAATGCGCAAGGTATCGCACCAGTTCATTCATGGCCGTCTGCACGAGGCGAAGGAACGAGGACTTATCAGGCCGGAAGTTCGTGTCGAAGACATCGCCGTCCTTCTCCATGGGACCATCATTGGCCTGGTTTTCATGTCCAAGTCGGGGATCCTCGACGAGCCACTGTCGCAGCGTGCCGGTCAGGTCCTGGACACGTTGATTTCCAGCATACGAAGGTAGTGGTCGAGAGGCAGCTTCAAGAGGGAACTCTGGGATCCGGGGCTAGCAACTATTTGCTTGCTTGTGCAGAATACGGTCACGCAAGAAGTCAACTGCGCGCTTCTCAAAGAGCCGACAGTGCGTGCACAGGGCTGGGAAAAGACCAAGACAACCAGCGAGAACAGAAAGGAGGTCAATATGAACAGCAACCGCCTGCTCGTCGCGCTAACTGCGCTTGTGCTCGTGGGAGTTTCAATGCCGCACCATGCCTCAGGATGCGAAATCGACATCGACGTTATCAAGGGTGAAAAACAGGCTTATGCCGTCGGCGATCAATTCATGGTGCTTGTCAAAGTCGTGCTTACACACCGCGTCTGTCCAGAAGCAATCAACAAGACAAAGTTCAAGCTCAAGGGCCTGAAGGTGCTGAAAGCCACGGGATGGAAACAGGTAACGACTACTGAATACCATCGAAAGCTCATTGTCGAAGTAATTGATGATACTGATGACACTCTTATACTCAGTGCGATTCGTAAGTGTGACAAAGACGGTGGATTCGGATCATTGGCCCTTGAAGTCGTGCCAAGACAGTAGCGGGTTTGTTATGAAGAGATTCACTATAGTAATTGTCTTGACTGTTCTGTCGATCTTTTTCTCTGTGTCCGGTCTTGCGGATCCCGGCAACCAAAGAGTCGCCAGAGCCGAAAGTATGTCGGAGACACAGGATACCACGGGAGAGCTGCAGTTTGACGATGAAGGTTCCGAGTCCGGGACGGACATTGTGGACATCGACGATTTCGGCACGTTCGATGAAGACACGGGACAGAATGAGACTGTATCATTCACACGGCTGAAATGGTCGATTGGAATCCTGCTCGTGACTGGCGTCGCAGGTGTTTTGGTTCGTTTTCCCTCCACGCGGAATCTTCGCGCTTTGTTCATGCTTGGTTCTGTAGTCATTCTTGGGTTCTACCGTGGTGGATGTCCGTGTATGATTTCTAGCTTTCAGAACGCGTTGCTGGCGGTGATAGGAGTCGACGTGAATTTGCAGGCGCTTGTTTGGTTCCTGGGCCTGGTTCCGTTGACCTACGTTTTTGGTAAGGTGTGGTGTGGCTGGGTATGCCACCTCGGAGCGCTACAGGAATTCTTGTACATACCGAAGAGATTCCAGCTATTTCGTAGCAGAAATGCCCAGAGAATCATGCACCAGATGCGCGTTGTTCTTTTGGTCGCCTTGGTCGTTCAGGTCCTGGTAAGCAAAAGGATTCTGTTCAACATCGTCGGACCGTTCAAGGTCGCATTCAACCTGTTTTCTTCGAACGTTTTTGGATACTTCCTCTTGGCATTGCTATTGATTAGCTCTGCCTTCATGTACCGGCCGTTCTGTAAAGCTGTATGCCCGGTCGGATTGATTCTGGGTTGGATCTCCAAGATCCCTGGCGCGGCACTTCTCGGCATCGGAACGGAATGTAGTGGGTGTTCGGTGTGCGATAGATCGTGCGATATGGACGCCATCACGCGAGTCGAGAAGACAAGTATTCTCAGGAACCAGGACTGCATTCTTTGTGGGAATTGTATTGATTCTTGCCGGAAAGGCACCATTTCATTCTTCAAGAGACGTGGAGGGAGGCATGAGGAAGTTGTTCTCAAGGGTATCATCGCCAGGAAACCTGGTGCTGGTGATCTGTTTGATATTTAGCCCGAAGCTCGTTATGGCCCAGATGCATTGCAGAACGACTCTTGGGTCGCATCTGACGCCGATTATGGGTACCGACCACCTGCTGGCGTTGGAAGCGACAGTGGCGCCCGGTGTCATCACTGGGTATCGAATACAGGGGGGAATGTTGCTCGGAGCCTTTGACTTTTCTCTGTGGGGATACGGGAGCCTCTACCTTGAGGGAGGATACAAGAATTGGCAAAAGACTCCGTGGAGTGACGATGAGGCACAAAGCGTGGGCATTCCCGAACTCGACAGCCGTCACGTTGGGGCGCGGCAGATATTCTATAGTTTCGATGGGCGGAAATCTTCGGTTAGGGTCGGGTTGCATGAGACGAAGCTGGGGAACTATTATCTTGTGGATGAGCGCATTCTTGGTGCGAGCTTCGATCGGAACCTTGGAGCGTTCGACGTGGCGTTTCGTGTCGGCACGGTTCTTCAGAACTTTGCACGTATGGGGAAATTCTGTCTGAATCGGCACCTGTACGACGTGATCGATGCGAACTTTACCGAGAATATCGGCGAGAAACCCGGGGAGACCAACCTGCTTGGTGGAGTGCTGTCGTGGGCTCCGAAGTTGCGGTCATCAGGAGGTTCTGGTGGAGGTGGTGAGTTCTCTGAGTTCGAGATGGCGGGGGAATTCTCTGAGTTCGACGGAGAAGGGTCGGGGCGCAATCTCAGTCTTGGGGTAGACAGTGTAGGGTTGGTTCTGTACCAGGAGTTCGGCACGATTATTGAAAAACCGAAACGGTATGGCGGTGTTCTGATGGACTGGCGGTTGCCGTCCGACATCAGTATGAGGACCGGAACAGTGTACCAAAACATGACGAGCGGCAACGCGTTGGCCTACATGGTACAAGGAGCGAAATCCCTGCTCTGGGATTCCGGGATGCAGACGGAAATCGGGGTCGCCTACTTTGGGCTTTTGCCCTTGGACGAAGATGCTGTCTTCCAGCCTCTGTTCAGCAACCTGTTCATCGGGGAGGTCATGAGGTTGGATGCGACGTCTTTCCCCATCTGGACGGCAGAGGTGAAGCACCGTTTCGCGGGGAAGCACCGTTTCTCGGTGGCCTTGAAGGGTGCTGGGCAGACCGAAGCGGCCAGGACGAAGGAAGTCGACCTCGAGATCGTGGGTCATTTCGTCGAGCACGTGCAGAGTACGTTGATATTCAGTCGCATAGTGTCCGAGGCGTTCGAGGAAGAATATCCCGATGGCGTCAACATGGCGAGGTTGGAGGTTCGGGTGGCATTCTGATGAACTTCGCTAGAGCGGATTTCGAGCGGGGTCACAGACCGGTGTAAGTGACCCTCGAGAGATCGGCCGAGGGGATCCACCCAGGATCATGGAATGAACATGGCGAGGGGCTAATAGCGTGTCTGTCAGGGTCCCGACGAACCGGTCCAGCCCCGTCAGTCGCTTTCCGGGTGGAGCGGGCACGCCGTTGCGTCAAAGTCTCCTCAGCAGCGAAGCGTTGGTCTTTGTTGCCGGGGGGCTGGTCGGATCCTGGTCGATTCGCTGGACCGCTGGCGCAAATGGACAGCGAAGGCCAGGAGCACCAGGAGCAACGCACCGGACCCAACCGGCCGGTACTGGGCACCTGGTCTCGAGTCGTGGGCGCACCCCCCTGCGTCACAAGAGCTTTGCGAGTCAAGGGTTCGGGACGCCCGCCCATGACGTCCATGGCCGGCCGCGGCTCGACGGCGGCGTCCGTCCGCGTGCAGCGTGGATGGCTTTTCTCGAACGCGGCTTGACACGGCCCCGAACCCGCTTAGACTTAGCCATCTTTCATCGCCAAGGTGGGTTTCGGTGCCTGCGCAGCGCCTCGACGGGCGCTGCCGGGCCCGTGATCCCGACATTGCACAGCAAGGAGGTAAGACCATGTCACTCACGACGAAGAAGGCCCCGGATTTCCGCGCGAAAGCCGTCATGCCGGACAACAGTTTCGAGGAGATCGCGCTGTCTCAATACCAGGGGAAGTATGTCATCCTGTTCTTCTACCCCCTCGACTTCACGTTCGTCTGCCCGACCGAGATCATCGCCTTCGACCGCCACCTCGAGGAGTTCGAGAAGCGCAACTGCCAGGTGATAGGCGTCTCCGTGGACTCGGAGTACAGCCACTGGGCATGGAAGAACACCCCGGCCGACAAGGGCGGTATCGGCAACGTCCGCTACCCCCTGGTGGCCGACATCAAGAAGGAGATCGCGAGGGACTACGGCGTGCTGCTCGACGACTCCGTGGCGCTCCGTGGGCTCTTCTTGATCGACCGGGACGGGATCGTCCGGCACGAGGTGATCAACGACCTGGGACTGGGCCGGTCGGTCAGTGAGGCGCTGCGGGTGCTCGACGCCCTCCAGCACCTGGAGAAGTATGGCGAAGTGTGCCCCGCCGACTGGCACGAGGGCGAGGAGGCCATGAAGCCCACGGCCGACGGCGTCGCCGAGTACCTTGCCAGGCATGCTGGATGAGCGCCACCGAGTCTCCTCCTCTCCTGCTTGCCCGCCGCTCGCGCGTCGAGCCCACCCCGTCGCACCGCCGTCCTCCCCTGGGGATGGCTCCACGAAGCCGGTAGCCCGGTCGATCACGATGTCTCGCCGTCCCGGGCGACTGGATCCCACCAGGTCCGTTCCGGGTTCCGACAATAGAGCCGGCTGAACCCCAGGCGTTACGGCCACCAGGCGTTCAGCCGGCGATGAGACCCTCCCCCCTTTCGGGGCCGTGCGGGCGGGTTGTCAGGGTATTGGAGCCGCGATCCACCGTTCGCACCTGTGTGTAGTCGGGACCCTTCAGTCTCCCGGTGCAGGACTGAGCGGGTTTCCCTGCGGCCTGTAGGCCACGATGTGGTATATTTTCGACATTCCGGGGCCGGCCCGAGGGCGCGCGACCGGCCGGCCGCAGCCCGGAGGTCGCACGTGGACCGGAGGAAGCATGTCGATCATCGTGCAGAAGTATGGTGGAAGCTCGGTGGCGGATATCGACCACATCAAGGCGGTGGCGCGTCGGATCGTGGCGACCCGGAAGCAAGGCCACGACGTGGTGGTCGTGGTCTCGGCCATGGGCAAGACCACCGATCAGCTCCTGGCCATGGCGCACGACGTGTCTCCCTCGCCGGGCCGCCGCGAACTCGACATGTTGATCTCGGTCGGGGAGAGAATCGCCATGAGTCTCCTGGCCATGGCGATAAACGACCTGGGGTGCCGGGCAATCTCGTTCACCGGGTCGCAAAGCGGCATCATCACTGACTCGCGGCATATCAACGCGCGTATCATCGATGTCCGGCCGATTCGTATCCTGGAGGAACTCGAGGCGGGAAGCATCGTCATCGTGGCGGGCTACCAGGGCGTGAGCGTCGAGAAGGAGATCACGACCCTGGGACGGGGAGGGTCGGACACCACGGCCATCGCCCTGACCGCGGCTCTCGAAGCGGAGTACTGCGAAATATGCTCCGACGTTGATGGCGTCTATTCGGCGGATCCAAGGGAAGTCACCGGTGCCAGGCGAATCGATCATCTCTCTTACGACGAGATGCTGGCGCTGAGTCGTGCGGGCGCCAAGGTGCTCAACGCCGATGCGGTGGCCTACGCGGAGTCACACGGTATCACCATCCATGCCACGGCCACGTTTCGACAATCCGGCCACACCGTGGTTTCCGTGGACGCCCCGAAGCAGCCACGTGTCGCCGCGGTCACCACCGACCGGTCACTGGTCGGGCTGGTGGTGATGCGGGCCTGCGAGTCGGCCGTGGCGGAGTTGATGGAATTCCTGGCCCGCAGAAAGGTCCTGACCAGGCTGGTCCAGGTGGCTGGCGATGGTGCGGGGGCGCTTTGTGCGTCCGCGTGGGTTTCCACGGTGGATCTTCCAGACCTCGATGCCATGGTTGCCGATGCAAACCAGAAGTGGGGGGGAACGTTTCGGTTGCGTCGCGACGCCGCCGGCGTTACTCTGGTAGGAACAGGCATGGGCGACCAGCCGGAACGGGTGGTGGAAGCGCTCGAGGTACTGAGAAGTATCGACGTGCCCGTGCAGGGTTGCCAGCAAGGTGACTGCAGCCTGACGCTCCTCGTTCCGGAAGTCCACGCGGCGCGAGCCATGGCGGAGTTGCATGCCAGGCTCGTGGCCGCCGGAGTGCGGTGAAAGCGGTCTTGCCTGGGCGCGTGACTCGAAGGATACCACTGGGAGCACCAATCATGTTGCGTCACATAACAAATCTACCAAACCTCTTCACATCGGCAAGCGTTTTTTGTGGGCTCCTGTCGTTGACGCTGGCATCCACAGCGTCCGTCGGGGAGAACGACAACCTGTTCAAGGCGGCCCTGGCCATCATTTTCGCCACCCTGTTCGACGCGCTGGACGGACGAGTGGCGAGGATGACGCGATCGGCGAGCGAATTTGGCGTCCAGTACGATTCTCTCGCCGACGTGATATCGTTCGGCGTCGCGCCGGCGTTCCTGGTGTACCACTGGGGACTGGCCTACTATGGCGGTTTCGGACTGGTAGTCGCATTCGTCTACGTGGTCGCGGGCGCGATGCGGCTGGCCAGGTTCAATATCAATGCCGGCACGGTTTCATCAGGAAAGTGGTCGCAGGGATTGACCATCACCGAGGCCGGGGGGACCCTGGCGGTCCTGATCATCGTGCATCATCAGAGTGGTGCGGAGAGATTGTCCAACTACGCTGCGGTCATGATCACCGTCCTGATCCTCTCTTACCTGATGGTCAGCAATATCCGCTTCCGGACGTTCAAGGACCTCCGCGTCACGCACCGCACCCTGGTCGGGATCGCCCTGGGTTTCGCGAGTGCCGCTTACGTGCTCGTGCTGTTCAGGGACTTCGCCTTCGTGCTGCTTTTCGGGCTTTGCCTGCACATCGGCAGCGGACTGCTCGAGGAGGTTATCTTCTTCCGGCGCCGGCGGCTGGAGGAGCAGCAGGCGCTGGTGATGGAGTTCTCGAACGGCCAGACCTCGTTGAGCGCTGTCGGCGAGGAGGGAGACGAGGCACTGCCGGAGTAGTCTCTTGCCCAAGGTTCAATCGGAAGGCTCGTTCGTCGGGTCCGATTCCGGAAGTGTCCGGCACAGCCTGAAACCCACTCCTGAACCCCTGAATCCCGGACGCAGCCAAACGGCACGCGCGGGCTGGACGGCAACGCGCGAGGATTGCCAGTTGCCTCCCTTGAGCACGCGCCGCTCGAGCGTCCCTTCGCCGCGACTCGCCGTCCACTCGAGCACGTTCCCGGACATGTCCCAACATCCACAGGGGCTTCCCCCCCGGTCCCCGAACCTGGTTACCGAGGTGGTATGACCAGCGCTTCTCCAGGTCTCCCTGGTGTTGCAGCACGAGCTGTCCCACTCGTCACCCCATGGATACAGGCGCTTGACCTCGCCCTCATGATCCCAGGTCGCGGCCTTTTCCCATTCGACCTCGCCGGGCAACCGGCACGCGAACCACTGGGCGCACACCCAGGCGTCGTACCAGGACAGATGGATCGCGGGATGGTCTCCCTTCGCGAATGTCTTCCGTCTCTCGAAGCGAGAGACGTTGTAGGAGGGGTCGAAAACCTTGTACAGATCGACCGTTACGGGCGTCTTGCTGATTGCGAACGCGGGCACGTCGATGTATCTCGAGGCGCCGCTTTCCGCTGTCCCCATGAGGAAACTACCTCCAGGGACCGTCATCATGTCGCAAGGCCACTGGCCGGTGACGGAAGCGATGTCCACAGTGCCGCGCCAGTTGGCGATCGCTTCCTCCGCCTGGTGCGCCGTCTCGCGTTCCCGCGCACTCATCCCGTGCAGAACGCGGAGCGCTACGCAGAGTGACCGGGTGTCGCTCCGCCGCCCCTCCTTCATGAAGCGCTCCTGGTCCTGCCACAGCACCTCAGTGCACAGCTCGAGCTTCTCTCGGGGGGTCAACTGGCGCCGCAACCTGGCGAGCAATTCGCCGAGTTCCTGCGAAGTGTTGCCGGAAACCACCCGGGCCTTCACCCAGCCCGGCTGGACCCGGCGGGCGTCCCCGAACACCCTTACCAGCGGCCGCCGGTCCTCGCCGAGGCCCTTGTCGAGCACCTCGAGAAGGGGCGTGGCGTCATCCACGAGCGCGGCATGGAGGCGCCAGACTCCGGCCCAACGGCGATCCGCTGCATGCTCGGTGACCAGTCGCTCCCGCTCCTCCGCATCCAGGGCCAGGATGCGCTTGGCTGCCAGGTACTCCTTGTGGGCACGCAACCGGAAATCACAGGTCCGACCATCCTCGGTGCGAACCAGGACGCCGCTCTGGCGCACGATCTCCTCGATCGCTTCGGAAGGGAGGATCGCGACACGCACGTCTTTCCGGGGAGCGACCCTGGCGCGATCCATCTCCTGGGAGGCTAGTTCCAACACCAGGTCCCAGTCCAGGGGCTGGCCGGGGTGGGTCATGGAAAAGAGTGCGAGCGCCTGCAGAATCAACTCCTTGTCGTATGCATACAACACATTCTCGTGCCCCGGCCGCGTTCGCCGCAACACGATACTCATGAAGGCTTCGTACAAGGCCGCCCGGCTTTCCGGCAAGGCGTTGTCCTCCTGGAACTGGAGGCACAGCAGTGACAGGTGAAGCGGGTTGCTGGCCAGGCGTTGCGCCCACGGTGCCACCTTGGCGCGCAGGAAGGACGAAAGGAGCTGCGGCGCAAAGGGCCTGTCCTGCAAGCGCTTTCTGATGAATGCGTACTGCTGGTCCGGTGTCAGGGGCTGGAGTTCGAAGACGGCCAGCCCGAGATCATCGGGCAGCCGGGCAGGCGCCAGGGCGCTCGAGCGGCAGGTGATGGCAAACCGGAGGTTGGGGCAGTCCTCGAGGAGCGCTCTCAGGCGTCTCCACACGAGGTCCTCACCTTCCTGCGCGACTTCGTCGAGCCCGTCGAGGAGGAGCAGTGCGCGCCCCTCGAGCAGGGCATCCATCGTGCCATTTTCGACATCCAACTCGGTGTCCGGAGACACGAGCCTGGCGAGCGAGGCGACCACGAGGTCGACAATCTGGCTGTCCGGGTGGTCGGCGAGATGACGAAGCGGCAGATAGATCGGCAGCGTGCGCTCCCCGGCGTCGACCGCGGCTCGAGTCTTTGCCTGAAGCAAGTGCAGCAACAGCGTGGTCTTTCCGGCACCGGACGGTGCGTGTATGAGCACGTGAGGGTGCTGCTGCAATGCGACGATGGGGTCGAGAGTGGCCGGGCGCTTGAGTTTTTCCAGTTCGACCGGGTCGGTTTCCGCGAGCACGGCGTCGAGCCTGCTCTCCCTGTCGCTGCCGGGTATGCCCTCCGTGTTGAGCAACTGTGGGATATAGTCGTTTCCCAGTACGTCGTTCTCGCCTGGACCGAACAGGTCGCGTTTGCACCGTTCCAACTGTGCGACGAGCAGGGGCGCGAGGTTCCACGGGCTGACCGGTTTGAGGGGTGTGGTCATGAGAAGGGGATCGGGTACGAACGCCATTTCCGGGTAGACGAACGCCTGAAAGCGCTGATGGAGGCCGCGCACGACGGACTCCTCACCGCGATGGTCGCCGGGCGCCATGAGTACGAGGGATCTCCGTTCCCACCAGCGACATTCGAACCGGCTGGCGAACGGGAGAATGGCGAAGGCTCTCCTGTTGAATCGGGCGACGAGCGGACCGACCTGGGAATAGAGCCTGAGGAACTCCGGGTCTCGCAGGCGGAATCCAACGAACATCGCCGGACCGAGTTCGAGCAGCACCTTCAGGCGAGCGACGAGCTGCGGCCGCTTTCGGAAGTAGGTTTCGTAGTCGTCGGTCGTCAACACGAGGCTTTCGGGCGTGGCGCAGTCACCGAAGAGCTTGACGAGAACCGGGCGTCCTTCCGGGTCGGGGATGTCGTCGTTGCCCGGTGACGGCACGATAAGGTCCGCGTCGACCTGGTCCTCCAGGGGATGCTCGAGAACCCGTTCGATGACCCGGTCGAAGTTCGTGGTCATGATGACCCTGAACGGAAAGGCCCTCAAGGCGAAGAGAATGGAAGGTGGGGGGACGTCTCTTGGCTCGATGTGTGCAGCGAGGAATTGGACGAATCCTTCCTTCCCCAACTGGTCCCGGAGTGCCTGGGCCACCTCGGCAGGGCCGGCCTCCTCGAGGAACGCCTCGAGGTCCCCGGCTTCGGAGACAGGTACGCTCTGCCGAAGTGCCATGCGAAAGGCCTGATCGAGATCATCGCGCAAGCTCAAGCCGGCTGCGCGGGAGATTCCGGGGCCGGCGAACAGGACGCCGCGCCCGAGGCTCAGTCCCTTGAAAAGCTCATGCGGGTATCCGTTCACCCCGCCCGGAGCCGATTCAGCCGGTGTGCGTGAGCGACTGCCATCGGGCTCCCCCTCGTGATGCCCTGCCGGCATGGTGTGCCCGTCGTTCTTCGTCGGTTCGGTCTCTCGTTCCACCACGTCCTCCCGCTCGGTTCCATGGCCTACGTTACTGGACTCGAGACCGGATCTCAACCGGAATGTGAGGCCGAAAGGGGGCTCTCCATCGTGAAATCGCGGATACGCAGGACGCTGCCGGCCGGAGGTGGCGCCTGGGGCGAGCGAACCGTATCGACAAGTACGCAAACTGCGGCTGGAAAACGAGACCGAAAGGTATTGACGTTCTCGGGGTCGTTGTCGAAGGCGGCAACCAGTTCGCCACGCCTCGCGACGGCCTCCAGGGCACCCCGCTTGAACGCATGGTCGTCGAGTCGAGGGCTCGGCTTCATCTGCAACGTGGTGCGGGCGGCAAGAGGGAAACCGAACCGGCACAGCGTGTCCCTGGTCACGGCTTCGGTCTCCTCGAGGACTCGAGCAGTGAGGTAGTAGCACCAGGCGCCGAGGGCGTGGCAGGCGGCGACGAAATGGGGTGCCCCTGGTATCGGCACGTCCCGCCTCATGTACTCTGGCGAGAAGAACCGCGGCCGCCAAAAGTCATGGAGGGCCTGGAGAAGTGATGGATCGGCGATGCCTGCTCGTCGGACATCGTCAACCAGGGACCAGCCCACGCCGCTTCGGGCCAGCTGCTGCCGCGCCGAAATCAATGGCCCACACGTTTCGACATGCTTCAGGAAGTCATCCAGAATGGCCAAGTGCCGATTGGAGGTGTCAAGCAGCGTCGAGTCGATGTCGAAAACCACGACGGGCGTGGCCAGGCCGGCCCGCTGCCGAACACGCTCGAGAACCACCAACGTTGGCTCCATCCGGGCACGGTTGGATTCGCTCCCCATCGGTCCACTTCTCTAGCCGCGTGGCGACACGCGAGCGCGCCTGTCCCGAGATCAGTAGCGGCGGTTGACACGCTCGCGGTGCACGTCCCGCCGTTGTTGTGTACGCTGGACGCGGTTTCTCTGGACATCGCGCCGATCCTGTCTGCGCTCCACGCGATCCCGGGTCATCTGCTGGCGGCTCTGCTGGAGATCTCGCCTGTCCTGGTCCAACTGGGAAGTATTGCCGGTGCGTACATCACGACCCACTTCCCGCCTGTCCTGTCTCAGGTCTCGACGGTCCCGCTGGATTCTGACGGTGTCCCGGCCGACTTCGCGTTGACCCTGGCGAATCTGCCGCGTCTCCCGCCTCACGTCGCGCTGTTCCCGAACAACGTCGGCTCTCTGGCTCGCGGCATGGCGCACGGCAGGTGCGGGGACCGCAGTCGCTCGAGCCCGGTATGCCTGCGAGGACGCCACCCCGCCCCGGGGAGGGGGCGGCGGCGCGTAGACCCTGGACAACGCCGCAGGCGCGGCGCGCCGAGGCGGCGGCGGGACGACGGCCCGGTAGGCGGCGGCAGGCGCATACACCGGTCGATAGATGCTCACCCGTCCCGCTCGTACGGCGGTTGGAACGACTCGAGTGCTGTATATCGATACGCTGACGCGGGGCACCGGGCGTCCAATCCACCGGCCCACGTACCTGACATCGACACCAACGCACACGGGAACGCCCCCATAGATACGGTACACGGTGGCGCTGCGAGACCCATAGTACAGGCCCCGTACCCGGGCGTAGGGCACACCGTACCGTGCCACGTGCACGTCGAGAATCCTGGCGCCCGGGACGAAGTACCACCACGTCCACGGAATCGTCACCGTGACCTCGAGGCCGTAGTCCGGGTACCAGTAGGCGCCCGGAGGCAACGGCGACCAGCCGACGTAGGTGTCGTTGTAGCGCCACGCGACCCAGGCAGGTCCCCATACCGTGTCGGGGACCCAGACCCAGTAGGCGTTGTCGAGCCAAATCCACCGTCCGTAATGGAACGGTGCCCAGCCCCACTCGTAGTTGGAGGCCCACATCCATCCATAGTCCGACCATACCCAGTATCCGTTGTCCAGGTAGGGACGCCACCGGCTATGGTCGACTCGAGGAATCCAGACATAGCCGTACACCGGGACATAGTACCAATCTCCCCAGGGAGCGAGCGCGTCGTAGAACATGGACATGTCGCCAAGCACGGGGTTGTTGGCCGTCTGGTCGTCATAGCGGCCGGGGTCCTGAGTGTCATCGTATTCCTGGCCGTACCCCTGGTCGTAGGCTGGGTCGTAACCTTGACCGTAGGCGTCGTAGTATCCGTCGTAGGCCTCTTGAGCGAACCCTTTGAGAGGTAGGGCCAACGCGAAGAGTCCCGAGAGGACCCAAACGAGGTTTCGGAGATCCATCGCTTCTCCCGAGCCTGGCGGGCTTCCCCCGGCAGGCTATTCTGATAGGCTTGTGGGCATGCAATGTTCCAGTCTGCAAAAGGGACGACCGTAGGACTCGAGTTATTCAATGGGCGTCACCGGCAAGCGTGCGCCGGCGCCCGGGTGGGATCCGGGCGAACACGCGTTGCCATCGACTCATTCGGGGACGGGCTTGAACCAGAACAAGGGCTGCGCGGTTCGGATCTCGGCCCCGTCTTCTACCAGGACTTTGTGTATCCGCGCCTTCCGAGGAGAATCCGGTCCACCGAACCGGATCTGGTTGAACGACTTCATGACTTCGATGAGTCCGAGGACATCGCCACGAGAGACGATGTTGCCTTCATCCACGTAGGGAGGGGCATCCGGGGACGGTCGCCGATAGAAAATGCCGTCCGTCGGGGACAGGAATTCGCGCATGCCCTCCGGAAGACGTCGTTCCGGGTCGCGACCGGGCAGCGAGCGAGCCAGGGACGCGGAGATACCGGTGCCGGCGTTCTGTCCTGAGACCAGTTCGAACAGCGGCTGCCTGTGCTCGACCCGATTGGCAATATCGCCAACAGCGACAGAGGCCACGAAGCCGGAGACTCCCTCGGGAATTCTCAGGTGGTAGAGGGAGTTCAATCGTTTGAGAATGCCTGCCAGCGACCCGGGCTGCAAATAGGCGCCGAGTTCGGGAGGTCTGTAGTAGATCCCGACACCGGGTGACAGGATCCGGCGCCGGTCGCCTCCGTCCCCCTGCTCCAGGAGGACATTTCTGTATTTTCGTGGCATGTCCCACCCAATCTAGATGTCCGACAGGACGTTGATATCGTGCATCGACCAGATCCTGGGGTTCTTCACGCGACGGTAGCCGGTGCTCTGGTAGCTCATTTCCACGATTGCCCTGAGATACCCCCTCAGTTCGTGCATGAACACGATTTCGTCCGTGTCCCGCTGTTTCGCGGAGTTGATCGGATACATGTCCCGCGTGATACGGTCTTCGACGGCCTGCATGCCGGCCTTGATGCGTTCGTACTCTTTCTGGTCGGCAGCCACGATGTTGAAGTTGTCATCGAGCTTCGTGTTGAATGCGCCGATGGCGAGCGTTCGTCCTTCCATGACGGCCAATCGCGTAATGGGGGTCGAGAGTTGCAGCACGGGGTCGTATGGCATGCCGGCCATGGCGTAGTATCCGGCCCCGGAGGCTTTTCTCAACAGGACAGTGACCATGGGGGTCGTGTTGGTGGAGTTCGTGTAGATGAGACTCGAGCCATAGCCAAGGAGCCCCTGTTTCTCGGCTTCGAGGCCGATGTCGAAGCCGGAGATATCCTGGAGCCAGATGATGGGCAACCCGTCGTCGTTGCACGCGCGGGAAAAGGCGGAAATCTTCGCAATGCCTTCCTTGTAGAGAATGCCGCCCGGACGCTTGTGCCCTTTCCTGGTGGGATGATCGATGAGGTTGACATTGTTTGCGATGAACCCGGCGTAGAGGCCACCGACTCGTCCGACCCCGACGATCATTTCTTCCCCCTTGCGCGACGACAGTTCCCAGAACAGGGAGTTGTCGACCAGGCGAGCGATGACCTGCCGCATGTCGTATCCGAGGCGGTAGTCGATGGGAAAGAGGCCGGTCAATTCTCGAGGCGGAAACCGTGGTGGAGCGGGTTGGGCGCCATAGTAGTAGTACTGGACGGCACTGCTGGGCAGTCTGGCCACTTCATCCTTGATCTTTTGGAGCAAGGCCTCGTCGTCATGCACCCTGTAGTCGGCGCAACTGGAGAGGTGGACGTGGATGTCGGAGCCGCCGATCGTCAGGGAAGTGATGTTCTGTGATTTCCCCCCTTTGACCAGTGCGGCCCCGGCGATGACCATGTAGGCCTGGTCGGTCATGTAGACGATATCGGAGATGATCGGCATGTATCCGCCGCCTGCGATACAGTCCCCGAAGACGCCTGCGATCTGTGGAACTTGCTGGTCGGACAGCAGGCTGTTCATCTTGAATATCTTGCCGGCGCCAGTCTTTCCCGGGAACGTGTTGGATTGCTCGGGAAGAAACAGGCCGCTGCAATCCACCAGGTAGATGACGGGAATCCGCAAGCGGAGCGCGATCTCCTGCGCACGGATGATCTTCTCCGGCGTTTGCGGCCACCAGGATCCGGAGGCTACGGTGTTGTCGTTGGCGATCACGATCGTGTAACGGGCGTGAATCTTGACGAAGGCCGTGAGCACTCCGGCGCCGGGCGACGTTCTTGCGCCCTTGCCCTCCCCGAACATCCTGCCGTGGTTGACGAACGTGCCGATAGGGAACACCTGCGAGCCTGGATCCTTCAGCCGATCCACGCGCTCCCAGACGGTGAGCTTGTCCTTGGCGTGGACCCGTTCGACATATTTCTGTCCCCACCCTCGACGAACCTCGTCGCGCAACGCCTGGAACTCCCGCTCGAGCACCTCCATCTGTTCAGCGTTCTTGCGGAAATCCTCGAGGTCCAGGGTCTGCTCTATGGAACCACCTATCGGTTCAAGAATGACTTTTGCCATGTTGTCCTCTGCGGATGGCTTGCCCTAGAGGTTCAGGACATCTGGTACGAAACGGGTCGAGTAGTCACCGTCGATGAAGTCGGGCGTATCCATGATCCGCTGGTGGAGCGGGATGGTCGTCTTGACTCCCTGCACCCGACATTCTGCCAGGGCGCGCCTCATCCTCGCTATGGCTTCCCTGCGGGTGGGGGCTTTGACGATGAGTTTGCCGATCATGGAATCGTAGTATGGTGGTATCGTATAGCCGTTCGTGACATGGCTGTCGAAACGGATATCGTCGCCGTCGAGGCCCGACGGCAAACCCAACGCCTCGATCGTCCCTGGCACCGGGCGGAATCCGTCGTCCGGGTCCTCGGCGTTTATCCGGCACTCGATGGCATGCCCGCGGAACACGATGTTCTCCTGGGTGAGTTGCATGCGGTAGTTCGCGGCGATCAAGAACTGTTGCTTGACGATGTCCACTCCGGTCGTCATCTCCGTGACCGGGTGCTCGACCTGAAGGCGTGTGTTCATCTCCATGAAGTAGAGCCGGCCTTCGGGTGCCCGGAAGAACTCCACTGTTCCGGCGTTGACGTATCCAATAGCACGGACCGCTTCGACGACACGACGCCCCATGTCCGCCCTCTCCTCCGTGGTGAGCACCGGTGAGGGCGATTCCTCGACGAGTTTCTGGTTCTTGCGCTGAATGGAGCATTCCCGTTCGCCCAGATGCACGACATTGCCGAAGCTGTCGGCGAGGATTTGGAACTCGATGTGCCTGCCCCCGGTAATGAACTTCTCCAGGTAAAGGCCGGAATTCCCGAAGGCCTTCTCAGCCTCCATGCTGGCCTCCTGGAAATTGACGCGAAGTTCCTCCAGATCGTGGCAGACACGCATGCCTCGCCCACCCCCGCCAGCGGTCGCCTTGAGCAGGACCGGGTACCCAACCTCGGCAGCCACCCGGCCGGCCTCGTCGACATCCAGGACGATACCCTCGGAGCCCGGGATGGTCGGGAGCCCGGCACGCCGCATCGTGTGCTTGGCTACGGCCTTGTCACCCATGAGCCGGATCGAACCCGCCGAAGGACCGATGAACGTGATCCGGTGCTGCACACACCTGGCAGCGAATAGCGCGTTCTCCGACAGAAAACCGTAGCCTGGATGGATCGCTCGAGCCTCGGTCTGCTCGGCGGCCTCGAGGATCGCGTCCATGTTCAGGTAGCTCTCGTGGCTCCGAGGGCCCCCGATGCAGATGCTCTCGTCGGCCAGGGAAACATGGGGCGACTGGCGATCGGCCTCGGAGAAAACGGCGACCGTCTCGACCCCCATCTCACGAGCTGCCCGAATGATGCGAACGGCAATCTCACCTCGGTTTGCAACGAGGATCTTTCTGAACACAACGTGGTCCTTTCATGTGGATGGCCGTCATCGAATCGCGGTCACGAGGCGGGCAGGAGGCTACGGCTACAGTTTGCTCAAAAGCTCGGCCGTCCTGGCTGACTGTTCGAGATCGAGTTCCTTGATGATCTCGGCGATCGTGTCGCGTTCCTCCTTGCTGACCTTGGGTCCGAATCCGAAGAACCCCCGCGACGCTTCGGCGACCCTGGCACAGAGTTCCGTCAATGAGGACACTTTCTCTTCCCGTTCGTTTCCGTGCATTTCATTCAAGAGATCCCGGATGACCACGTTGCAGCCGTCGAAGAACTCTCTCGATGGCCGCTGCAGGGTGAGCTTGGACAGGAAGTCGTAGGCGGCGCTGGTCGTTCGCATGCCCCGTTTTCGCAGTTCCTCCACGAGTTGATAGGCTTCTTCGTAGCCGACCTTGCCATCGGCCCACGCGACTTCCACCAGGGGACAGAGAAACAACACCCCGGCAGTTTCGGCGTCGAATCCCAACTCCTCCAGGCGGTGTCCGATCGAAAGGTCCTGGGAGCCCACCGCAGCCGTGATCTTCGCCCAACGCTCCCTCGTCTCCTTGTCTGCCAGTACCTCGCCCCTCATGTTGGCGAGCAACCGCTCGTTTTCCCGGTGAAAGTGCTTTTCTTCCTCTTCACTTGGTTTGACCGGCATGGATAGTCTCCATCTTCTCAGGAACGCGGTGACGGCCACCGGGCCGCCTCCATCCATTCTATGTTGCGGAATACGGGACGCGCGGCACACACGCCTCGACAACCTCACCTCGGGACTCTGATTAGCAGATTCGACTTCCTCCTGTCAACACAAACCGGACTGCTGTGTATTGCTCGGTGTGGTGCAGCGGCGATGTGGCGACCACGGCCATGCACTTGCCTTGTCTTGGCCATCATGCACGGACCGAAGGAGACCCCCCCCGCATGTCCTCTGCCCTTGGGGCCGGCATGCAGGCCGACCAAGTCAGGCCACCATCCTGGCACCGACAGAGAGTGGGGACGAGCGGCCTGGAGTGGTGTCGACCTTGGAGTGCAACGACTGGTGTGGTATCCTGTGTTCGCCGGGTCCGGATTCGGCCGGCCCCCGCATGAAGTACAGGAGACCCCTGGTGCAATACGACTATCCCATCGGAGAAGAGGACTTCCGCGCGTTGCGCGAAGCCCGACTCCAGTATATCGACAAGACATCGCTTGTGAAGGGCATTCTCGACGACGCCGGAACGAAGGTCTTCCTGTTTCCGCGGCCGCGT